>JAAAPH010000200.1 GCA_009908415.1 Bacteroidota bacterium | reverse complement strand
GCCCGCGAGGTCAAGCGGCTCCCCCTCGCCCGTCTCCGGCGGCTTGCGCGTGACGCGGATGATGGCGCCGTCGTCCACCTGGGGCGTGCGGCGGAACCAGCCGCGGTCGACCTCGAAGGTGGCCCCGGAGGCCTGCGTGATGAAGATCCCTTCCGTCTCGTCGAGCGTGCCGCCGGCACGCTCCAGGTAGTACGCCACCCGCTCGCCGGGGCGAAACTTGAGGAGGCCCTCATTGGCCACGTTGCCGCGGATGGCCACCGTGTTCGGCTGCGGCGGGATCACGATCTCGTCCCCGGGCTGCAGGATGACGTCGCTCCCCTCCTCGCCGCGGATGGCCTGCCCCATCTCCACAATCACCTGCGAGGAGTCGCGGAAGAGGCGGCCGCCCTTCGGGTAGCCTGTGGCCCGCACGCCGCCGGCCCGGTTGATGATATCGAAGAGCGTCTCGTTCTCGCGGAGGAGCGTGTACTCGCCTGGGAAGCGCACCTCACCGCGCACGGTGATCGTCTCCTGCTCCTGGAAGCTCGGATCGGTGCGCACGTACACGCGGTCGCGGTGCTGGAGCTGGAAACGGTCTGCCGTCTGCAGCGCCTGCGCCGTGTCATCGACGGCAAAGCTGACCTGGTCGGCGCTGCTGCCCGAGGCCAAGCCAACCTGCAGGGTACGAGCCCGCACGTCGCCGTCACGCGCCTCCGGACGCCGGGTGACCTCCACGGCCTGCAGAAACGCCCCCTCCTGGAAGCCTTCCGCCTGTAAGATGATGTCCTTAAGCGACATGTTGTCGCGGAACTCGTACCGCCCCGGACTCTTCACAGCGCCGCTGATCTCGACGAACCGGTCGCGCAGCACCTCCACGTCGACGGGGTAGACGCGGATCTGGTCGCCAGGGCGCAAGGTCTCGCCGGCGAAGCTGTTGCCGTTCAGCGCCTCGCCCAGATGGAAGGGGATGACCCGCTCGGACCGCCCGTCGGCCGACTCGCGGTAGAGATCGGCCCGTTCGAGGAAGACGTCCTTCAAGTATTCGTCGTCGGTAAGGCCCCCGCCCTTGAAGAGCAGGTCACCCACGGTCATGCTATCGCGGTACGTATACGTGCCGGGGTCGAGGACCTGCCCGGTGATGCGCACGGTGCGCTCGATCTTGAGCTCTTGCACAGAGGCCACATGCAGGCTGTCGCCCGGGCGAAGCACGACGTTCGCGAGCGGATTGTCCTCCATCACGCGGTTCAAATCGAGCGTTCGGCTCGCCTCGTCGAGGTCTTCTTGCAGACGGACGAGCTCGGCCTGCGGCCGGTAGGCATCGCCCCGGAGGCCGTCGGCCTCTTGGATGAGGTCGCGCACGGTCCGCAGCTGTCCGTCGATTTCGTACTGGCCCGGCTGGAACACAGCGCCCGTCACCTTCACGGCGTTCACGCGCGTCGCTCCCGCTCGGTTGTTTTCCTCCAGAATCGATGGCACGGTGATAAAGTCGGCATCGGCCAAGGCGATATTCCGATCACCAGCGCGCACCTCGTTCAGGTTGAAGTCGATCGCCTCGCGCGCCACGGACGGCTCCTCCCGCTCATCGAACGGCACGATGCGCTCGATGTGGACGCGGCCCGTGTACGCCTCCGGCTTGAGCCCCCCCGCGTAGGTGAGCAGGTCGCGAAACGTTTCGTTGGGCTTGACCTCGAAGTAGGCCGGACGCCGCACCGACCCGTTGATGGCCACGGTCTTGTTGCGCGGCGGAATGTACACGTTGTCGCCGTTCTGCAGACGGACCGGATTCGGGTTGTACCCGCGCATCAAGTAGTCGTAGAGGTCGACCGTCGTCACGACCTCGCCGTCACGGATGACCTGGATGTTGCGCAGGCTCCCGCGGCGCATCGGTCCGCCCATGCTGTAGAGCACGTTGAACACGGTGGAGCCGCTGCTGACGGTATATCCGCCCGGATAGCGCACCTCGCCCAACACGTAGACCTGCACGGGGCGGACGCGCGTCACGGTCAGATCCATCGAGATGGTTGGCGGATCGCTCGTGAGGCCTGCGTACCGCTGCGACAGCCAGTCCCGCAGCTCGGTGCGGAGCGCATCGAGCCGCTTCCCGGACACCGTGTACTGCCCGACGTTCGGGATAAAGATGCGCCCCTCCTGGTCGACCGTCAAATCGTACTGAAATTGCGCGGCGCCCCAGGCCGTCAGCCGCAGCTCGTCGTTTGGGCCGACGAGGTACCCATCGTCGATGGGCCCCATGGCCCCGGGCCGAAACGCATCCGGAATGGAACGGAAGATGTCGTAGCCGAAATAACGGAGGGTGTCGCGCGGCGCCCTCCGGACGGTGTCGTCCCGAGCGAGGTCGACGCGATCGGAGCGGACGACCAGAAACTGGTTCGTCGACAGCACCGTGGTGATGTCATCCTGGTCGGTCACCTGGACGCGCAGTGCGCGCACGCCGGGCTGCATGCCAATCGGCAGAGTGATGCGCCCCTCCCAGACGCCGTCGTTGGGCGTTCCGCTCACGCGCCGAATGTTCTCGACGCGCAGCGTGTCGATGCCCATCTGACGCGAGCGATTAAACCGCGACGGCACCCGCCCGGCCTGTTGATTCGGCGCATACTGCTGCCCTTGCGGATACTGCCCCTGCGGCACGGACTGCTGGTTCGGAGGATACTGCTGCCCTTGTGGGTACTGCCCCTGCGGCACGGACTGCTGGTTCGGAGGATACTGCTGCCCTTGGGCGCCTTGCCCTCCGAAGCGTCCTTGGGCTCGGGGGTCCATCTGCACGGCCGACACGAAGAACGGCCGCACCTCGGTAATGATCGTTTCGCTGCGGAGCCGCACGCGCACGCTTACCGTCTTGGGGAGCTCGGCCATGAGGACCGTGTCGGGCGCGACGACGGCGCCTCCGGACAGAGTGGGACGCAGCTGCGGCTGCGTGCCGGGCGCGCCCGTCTGCCCCGGCTGCCTCGACTGATTGTACGCCTGCAGCAACGCCTGAATCCGAGCCTCCGGAATCCCAAGCTCGCGCGCCCGCTGGGCGGCCTGCCGCGGGTTCGAGAGGTCGATGCCGAGCTGCTCGGCCTGCTGGCGCGCCTCTTCGACGGTCATGCCCTGCTCTTCCAACTGCTGCTGCACCGACTCGGGGACCTGCTGGGCCTGTACGCGCCCGACCCCTCCAGCCATGAGGAGCAGGCCCAAGCACAGCGCGATGCAATGCTTCATCATAGATATCGATTTACTTACGCGAGCGTCGATCATTCAAGCAATTCGTTCTCAAAAGACATGCCCTCCCCGTGCGCTCTCTGGATGCACCAGCACCGAAACGACGTTCTCGCCGGAGGGGCTGCCCGGCACGCCGGGATGCGCGTTGCCCGAGTGGATGGCATGCGACAGCGCACCGCCGGATATGCCTGGGTGCTACGTCACAATCGAGCGTGCCGAACACGTGCCAAGATTGAGCACGCTGGCCTCACAATCCACCCCCTGATTCTTCTTGGAGTGCTCTTCATATGGCCCCTCTCACATCGAGCCGCCGTGCTGCGTCGCTCCGCTTCTCGTTTTCGCTACCAGCATCGAGACTGTTGGGTATATCGCATGGTGTGTCCTTCGAAGTGGACGCCCGCCATGCGGAAAAATGAGCAGGGCGCAGTGCCTTTCTCGCCGCTGCATGCGGAAGACGATGCCGCCCTGCGCATCGACCCGCCCACATGCCGCCGGGCCGGCGCTGCGGACCGCGCCCTCATGGAGGTAATATGTTCCGCAGGCGTGAAAAGTGCCACTCGTCCCCGGAATAATTTTCCTGGGCGAGCAAGCGGTTCTCGAACATGCATGCACCGTCTGACCCGGTCCGGCTGCTTCCCCCACGCAGCCTATCCACGAAAAAATCCGGAGCCCGACCATAACGCGTCGGACTCCGGATTGGAGTCGTCCCATACGTACACATCGCCTGACAACTACGACGCGTCGGGGGCGATAAATCCTTCGTCCACCAACTGGTCGATGACGGCCTGCACGCTTTCCTCCACGTTTAGCGCATCGGTGTCGATGACGAGCTCCGGGTCGGCCGGCGGCTCGTACGGCGCCGAGATACCCGTAAAGTTCTTGATCTCACCCGACTCAGCCTTCTCGTAGAGCCCCTTCGGATCGCGCTCCTTGCACGTTTCGAGGTCGCAGTTCACATACACCTCGAAGAAGCGCCCTTCGGGCAGCAGCGAACGCACCCGGTCGCGGTCTTCCTGGTACGGCGAGATGAACGTGCAGAGCGTCAGATTGCCCTGCTCGAAGAACAAGCGCGACACCTCGCCCACGCGGCGGATGTTTTCCTCGCGGTCGGCCGCGGTGAAGCCGAGATCGCCGGAGAGCCCGTGGCGCACGTTGTCGCCGTCGAGCATCATGGTGTGACAGCCGCGCTCGAAGAGGCGCTGCTCCACCTTGCGAGCGATGGTCGACTTGCCCGAGCCCGAGAGGCCCGTAAACCAGAGCACCGCCGCCTTGTGGCCGTTCTGCTGCTCGCGCTCTTCGCGGGGGATGTTGAGCCCCTCCCATACCACATTGGGAGACGTCGTCCGCTCGGCTTTCGCTTCGCTCTGCTCACCGACCGGTGCCACATCCTGTGCCACGCCGCGGATCATGCCGGCGGCCACCGTATTGTTGGTGTCCGGGTCGATGAGGATGAAGCCGCCCGTCTGCCGGTTGATCTTGTACGGGTCGATGAAAAGCGGATCGGCCGTGGTGAGCTCGATGCGACCGATGTCGTTGAGTTCAAAGGTATCCGCCTCCTCGCGGTGCAGCGTGTTGATGTTGATGCGGTAGACGATCTTCGAGGCGAAAGCCTGCGCGCGGCGCGTCGTGTGCTGGATGATGTACGCCTTGTCCGTCTTCATCGGCTCCTCGCTCATCCAGCAGAGGTCCGCGTCGATGCTGCGCGCGACCTCCGGCTGGTTGCGGCTGCGCACGATCATGTTGCCGCGGCTCACGTCGATTTCGTCGGCGAGCGAGATGACGACCGACTCGCCGGGCCCGGCTTCCTCGACGTCGCCATCGAATGTGGTGATTGCCTCCACGGTCGATACCTTGCCGGAGGGCAGGACCGTCACTTCCTCGCCGGGGCGGATCGTACCGGAGGCCACTTCACCGGCAAACCCGCGAAAGTCCTGGTGCGGGCGAATCACGGTCTGGACCGGAAACCGAAAGTCGACCATGTTGCGGTCGGCCGTGGTCTTCACCGTCTCCAACTGATGCAGTAGCGTCGAGCCCTGGTACCACGGCATGTTCTCGCTCTGCTGCACGACATTATCGCCATGCAGCGCCGAGACCGGGATGAACGTGATGTCTTTGACATCGAGCTGTTCGGCGAACTCGCGATATTCGTCGATGATCTCGCGGTAAACGTCCTCGTCGTAGTCGACGAGGTCCATCTTGTTGACGGTGACGACCATGTGGGGAATCTGGAGCAACGACGCGATGAAGCCGTGCCGCTTCGACTGCGGCAGCACGCCTTTGCGCGCATCGAGCAGTACGACAGCAAGCTGGGCCGTCGAGGCGCCCGTCACCATGTTGCGCGTGTACTGCTCGTGCCCCGGCGTGTCGGCGATGATGAACTTGCGCCGGGGTGTCGAGAAATAGCGGTAGGCCACGTCGATCGTGATGCCCTGCTCGCGCTCGTCGCGGAGGCCGTCCGTCAGCAACGCAAGCTCCAACTCTTCGTCGGTGTGGGGCGCGCCGTCGCCGCCTGCCTGGCCGTTGGATGCGTCGCGAATTTTTTCGAGGCGGTCGTCGAACACCTCTTGCGTGTCGTAGAGGAGCCGGCCGATGAGCGTGCTCTTGCCGTCATCAACGCTGCCGGCGGTCGTGAATCGAAGGAGATCCATCGTCGGAATGGTGAGTTGCGAAAAGCGAGTTTCGAATGCGTGGATTGACGAGTGATCACTCAGCATGCATCACTCGCCATACGTCGTTAGAAGTAGCCGCGCTTCTTGCGGTCTTCCATGGCGGCTTCGGAGCGCTTATCATCGGCGCGGGCACCGCGCTCGGTCGTGCGGGCGGCGGCCACCTCAGCGATCACTTCTTTCACCGTGTCGGCTTCCGACTCGATGGCACCGGTGCACGTCATGTCGCCAATTGTGCGAAAGCGGACCGTCTTCGTCTCGTACTCCTCGCCATCCATCAGCGTGATGTAGGGCGACTTGGCGAGCAGCACGCCGTCGCGGTCGACGACCTCCCGCTCGTGGGCGAGGTAGAGGCTCGGGATCTCCAGATCCTCCTCCATGATGTACTGCCACACATCGAGCTCCGTCCAGTTGCTCAGCGGGAACGCGCGGAAGTGCTCCTTCGGCCGGCTGCGCCCGTTATACAGGTTCCACAACTCAGGCCGCTGGTTCTTGGGGTCCCACTGGCCGAATCGGTCGCGGTGCGAGAAGAAACGCTCTTTCGCACGGGCCTTCTCCTCATCGCGGCGCGCTCCGCCGATCGCCACGTCGAACTGAAACTCTTTGATCGCATCCAACAGCGTAACGATCTGGAGCTGGTTCCGGCTGGAGTTGGGCCCTTCTTCCTCGACGGCGCGCCCTTTATCGATCGACTCTTGCACAGTGCGCACAATGAGTTCGGCGCCCGTCTCTTCCATGAGCCAATCCCGGAATTCGAGCGTCTCCGGGAAGTTGTGTCCCGTGTCGACGTGCAGCAGCGGGAACGGAATCCCCCCTGGATGGAACGCCTTGCGGGCGAGATGCACCATGACGAGCGAGTCCTTGCCGCCCGAGAACATGAGCACAGGCCGCTCAAACTGGGCCTCGGTCTCACGCATCAAGTGAATCGCCTCCGATTCGAGGCGCTTGAGGTGACGGGAATGCTCCGATGTATCAGCCATGAGGTGTTGGAGTCGTCGTATTCGTTGTTGCTACTGGAATAGTGTATACATTGTCGTAACACGCGCGGCCCGTGCCGGAATCGGATGCCGACACGGGCCGGCTGTCAGGACGCAGCTTCCGTCGGGGTCAGGTCGAGTTTGTCGCGGAAGTAGTCGAGCGTGCGCTGGAGCCCCTCGCTGCGGTCGACCTTCGGTGTCCAGCCGAGAATCTCGCGTGCCC
>JAAAPH010000178.1 GCA_009908415.1 Bacteroidota bacterium | reverse complement strand
TTGTTGCCGTTGCTGCCGCCCGAATCGCACGCGGCGAGCGTGAGGGCGGAGAGGCTCATGAACACAAGAAGCAAAAACCGGGTGCGACGAAAAAGGGCAGGCGTGATACGCATGAGTCGGAACAGTAGATGAGTCGGCAAAGAAATCAACGAAAGGGCCCGGCGCGCGGACTGACAGGGATCACCGGACGAGTACAAGCCGCTGGATGTGGTGTCGGTCGCCCACTTCAAGGCGGCTTAGGTAGATGCCGCTAGCAACCGGTTGCCCGGCGGCGTTGCGTCCATCCCACCGCAGCGCGTGGCGTCCGGCCTGGAACGGGCGGCTGTATGATTGGATCCGCCAGCGCTACCTCCGCCCCACTGGTGGTGTACCGTAGGGTAGCTACCGCACTACGGTGACCGGTCGCGATTGGATACCTCCGCTCGGACTCTGGATCCGCACATAATAGAGCCCACTGACCAGCCCCGCCGCCTCGATCTGCCGTTCGTACATTCGTCCGCCCTCAATCTCACCGGCATGGAGCGTCCGGACGTGCCGTCCCTGCGCGTCGAAGAGTTCCACCCGGACCGGGCCAGTATCGCGCATGCCGAAGCGGACCGTGCCCCGGGCGCGCAGTGGATTCGGGTAGGGCGCCTCCAGGATAAGCGCCGCGCCGATCGCCACTCGCACCTCTACCTCGGGCGAGTAGGTGGCGCTGCCGTCGGTGTCGACCTGCCGCAGGCGGAAGCGGTGCATACCCGGCTCAGCACCAGAGATCCGATGGCGATACCGCTGGGGTTGCTGCGTCGTGCCGGTCCCTTCGACGAAGGCGACCGAGGTAAAGCCTGTAGCACGGGGCGTCCGGTGCTCCACCTCAAAGCCGGCGTTGCCCGTTTCGCTAGCAGTCGTCCAGTCGAGCACAACGTCTGAGCCGTCGACCACGCGGACCGTGAACCTAGTCAGCTCGACCGGAAGCGCCATTGGGTCGAGCACACCACCGGTCTCCGTATCAATGTAGCGCCGAAAAGCCTTGACGCCCGACGAGACGGCAGCCAAAAACTCAACGCGCCAGAACGCTTCTGTAGTGGTCGACGGGCTGACGTGCCAGTAGAGATTGCCAGCCTGCACTGACGTGGATATATCGTCCCGTGAATACCGACTAAGGAACGCCTTTCCACCGTTGTTGAGAGCAATTTGCAACGCCTCATCGCTGTCTACGGCCGGCGCGGCAAGCATTGCCATCCGGACTGTCCGGCTCGTGGCTGTGCTCGTCTGTGCCGTAGCACCGAGTGGATCCACGGTGATCTCGGTCTCTTGCAAAAGGGAAGGGGAATAGTAGATGTAGTGCCACGTGTACGCCGTGCCGGCTGCTCGGGCTCCAGCACCTGCCTCGATCATAATCAGGGACTGGTCGTCAGTCACGAGGTCAGCCTCCGCGTTGGCCGCGGCGAGGTTGTCCCCCGATGTCGTCAACGAGAACTCATAGAGCGTGAGATCGATATCCGTCCGATCGTTCGCGCCGACCGTGACGGGGTCGGGCTCACCGTCCCCATCCGCGTCGTAGAAACCGAGTGCTACAATTTCCCGAGCATCGGATCTGGCGTAGCGCACAGCAACCGGCCAGTAATCGCGCCCCCCTCGAACGTAGTTAATGGCATAGGAGCCTGACACGCCAGCGATGGCGTCTGCAGTGCGCACCTCCCACCCTGACTCTGCGGTATCGAACTCCTCCAACAAGTAGATGCGCGTTGCGTCATATGGCGTGGCGGCTTTTGCTCTTGGCGTCACCCGTTTATTGCTTTGGGCCTGAACCGCCGTCTTCATATGCAGGTCAGGTGCCGCCCCCCCAAGTCAGGGCCTCCCGCTTCACCAGACGGTACATCCTCGAACGCAGGACGTCCCAACCCGCTCTGCTTTGCACCTTCCAGTAGGCGACGCAGTGTGTTCTGTAACCGTCCCGATTCCCACCCCGCCCTCTTGGAATGCGAAGAGCTCGCGAGTGAGGTCGACGTGACCTCGGCAATGGCGCCCTGGACGGACCGTTGCCCGATGGTGGACCGGGTGGTGTAGTGCAGCACAAAGGGCTCAACCCACGCCGACTGGTCTCCGTTTTGGATCGCATCGACCACCCACGCAAAGTCCCCTTCCGCTTCATGCTCAACCTCGAAGCGCACGAAGCGCGCGTTGTTTCCGCCCTCGTCGCACTCTCCCACGAGGCTCAAGCAGATTGCAACGTTCTTGACCGTCACATCGCTTTCGGGATGATATGCGAAGGCCGTATTCCAGTCGGTTGTGAGGTCGACTGACTCGCTGAACTCAAAAGCAACCGTCGTAGAAGACTCCATCTCAGTTCGTCCATCTGAGGGCCGGGTGTTCGTAACCTGCAACTGCGCAAGGACGGGGGAATAGAAAACGCTGAGAATCAGCGCAGCGGCGGCGGTAACTCTCTTAATCATGATATGAGAACCGTATTTCTTACGGCAGTTCTGAATTGAGTACATTCAGCCGCAGATAATTCACTCGAAGCGAAAGGGCTGGTCAGTCCTTTGTGCAGGAAGCTTTTCCATACACCGCTCATCAGGGTCGAAAATGTGGTTGCTGGCCTCGGTGCGACGAACCAGATGTTTCCCCTGAGTGCAACTTGACGTTACTTTAGATCTGCGTCGGCTCGCGTCTCACCTGACTGTTAGCTCACGCCCATACTAACCCACCGGGTCCGCTCGACCAGGTTGCCGCAATATTTTACAGTGGGCGGGACAAATCGCTTTCGGCTTGACTGATCGTGGTTTTTTGCGTCCGACGTCTGATGCTGAGCTATATCGGATTGGGCGTTGGATCGATTCGAGTCTTTCATTGCGATTCCTCTCAAGTAAAGTCGTAGAACAGATCTGGTGGCGTGCGGTCTGGCAGCATTAGCCGACTCTGCTATCGGACGAGCGTCAGACGGTGCACCTCGGTCCGGTCGCCAGCGGTCAGGCGGTAGAAGTACAGCCCGCTCGACAGCCGGGCACCGCCGTTGCTACGCCCATCCCAGGCAACCGCGTGTGGCCCTTTCTGCAGGCGCCTGTCGACGAGTTGGGCTACCTTTTGTCCCATAACGTTGTAGACCGCCAGGTTCACCTCAGCCGGCTCCGGCAGGTCGAACCGGATCGTGGTGCTCCCCGTGAAGGGGTTCGGGTAGCTGCCCCCCACCGCAAAGCGGGTGGTCGCCTGCTCCATCGGAAACGGTGGGTCAATGACCGTCCGGCAGACTGGGTCGGTGTTTTCCGGGTCCTCCTCCTGCTGCCGCGTCGTCGCGTTGCCGGCGCTGTTCGCGCTGTAGGCAATAAGGAAGAAGCGCTGCTGGTCCTCCGTGTTGGGGTCATCCTTGAACGTGACGACGACCTCGCCTGGGTCGGTCCCGCTCGAGGCGTAGTAGTGGTCGAAGTCGTCGGTACCCGAGATGTTATCCAGCCCCGTGACGTTGTCGATCAACAGCCCCTCGACCGCCGGCTGACCGGAATCGGGCAGGCCATCGGTGTCGGGCAGGTGGAAGTAGAGTTCGGTGATGCCGTAGTCGTTTTTGAAGACGACCTCGCCGGTGCTGTTGTCGAGGTCGGCCACGATCGTGCTCTTGCACTCGTTTTCTAGTGGCACGATGCCGAAGGCGATGTAGGAGATGGCCGTACCCTCAACTTTAATCGTGCCACCTGCCGTCACGGGGTCACCACCATAGTCAACGAGATCGCTTTCACTTGGGCACGGCTGGCCTTGCTTTACGGCAATCCCGGATACCGCGTAAGCCGTCGTACCCTCTTTGAGCGACCAGGTGACCGCTATCGGCTCGCTGTAGTCGGGCGTGCCGTCGCTCTTCAGCTTGTACTCAATGTCGATGATATCGATGATATCGACGTCTTCTGTGAGCTCCTCATCGAGAACAAACATACCAGCGCCCTCATCCCAGTTGTACTTAACGACATCGTCAGTGCCGAAGAAGGCTTCTAAACTAGCGATCGAGTTGCAGTTCGGGCCCGGATCGGAGCTCAAGCTTTGACCGTCGTTTACCGCACCAGGGGAACTGGTGGCAGGGCCTGCCCAGCTAAAGTCGCTGTAAGCCGAGCCCGTTTCAGTGAGTTGAAGGGATTCGCCAACTGCAGTGCTGCCTCCTTCACTCTCACCAATGTCAACAGAGGTCTCGCCACTCGCACATTCGTCGGCGGCGGTAAATGTACCTTCGTAACTCAGAAACTGGGCTACTCCTCCACTACTTACTGGGCTCCCCTGGTAGCAGAGTGCTACACCATCGGGCGATCCGTTTTGCAATGATGATGGGGACCAGGTGTACAGAGTATAGTTACCCTGCGTACCTCCCTCAGTTAAGTTGTCTACCGTTTCTGTTTCATCTTCCAATTGATCGGCTCCGTTGTAGCGTACCACCTTAAAGTCACTTAGCGCATAGTTCCCAGGATTCTCTACAACAATCTCTAAAAACTCACCTGTGTCTGCTCCAGTGTTGTCGTAGTGAATCTCGTTGATCCAGGCGTTTGGCTGCCCGAGGGCTACACTAAAGGGGAAGATCAGAAGCGCGAGAAGCGTAAGTGTCGTTCGTTTCATGACACCGGGGATCCATGTGGAGAGGCCGAAAAGGTGCGGGTATGGGGCCGCTGGATGTGTGATATAAGCAGGCGCCCCTTCATCCCGCTACATACAACCGAAAATGAACCATCCGCAGCATACAGGGTCCATCCAAAAGCTGCGATCGAGGACTAGCGCACAACACTGTACGCGTGAGGAGACCGCACCCGTCAGCGGATGGCGCAGCGGCTTGTCCCGCGCTGTGTGCGCGTTACCCCCCAAATCGCCCTGTGATGAAACCCTGCGCGCCCGTCGGCTTTGCACCACGCCCGTTCCGGATTACGTCTATTCCATTATTGCCACGCTCCATTTCTTCCCATGTCCAACCGCTCCATCGGCCTCTCCGCATCGCTCCACCGGTACCTGCTCGACGTGTCGCTGCGCGAGCCGAGCCTCATGCAGCGCTTGCGGGAGGAGACAGCGCAGCATCCCGAGTCGGACATGCAGATCGCGCCGGAGCAGGGACAGTTCATGCAGCTCCTCGTCCGGCTGATGGGTGCCCAGAAGACGCTAGAAGTCGGCACGTTCACCGGCTACAGTGCGCTCGCCGTGGCGCTCACGCTGCCGGACGATGGCCAGCTCGTCGCCTGCGACGTGAGCGAAGACTACACCCGCATTGCCCGGCGCTACTGGGCCGAGGCCGGCGTCGATCACAAAATCGACCTGCGCATCGCGCCCGCCGTCGAGACACTCGGGCACGCCGGCACGTTCGACTTCGCGTTCATCGATGCCGACAAGACCTCGTACGACGCCTACTACGAGCGCGCCCTCCAGCTCGTCCGTTCGGGCGGCCTCATCGTGCTCGACAACATGCTCCGCCACGGACGCGTCGTGGACCCTGCCCCCGACGACGCCAGCACGCAGGCCATCGTGCGCCTCAACGACAAACTCCACGATGACGAGCGCATCCATCTGAGCCTGATCCCGGTGGCGGACGGGCTGTCCCTCGCCCTAAAGAAGTAGCCCGGGGCGCTGCCGTAGCGGGACCGTCACGATCCGGCCGCTCTGTTACGAGACGGTTAACCTTTTGTTTTAACCAAATGGTTGACATGCGAGAAAAGCGATCGTTCTTTGATGGTGGATTACTTCTCGCCTTCTGCCCGTCCCATGCCTGACGCCGGCTCTCAACACCCCGACGCGTACTCCGACACCGAGCGCCAGATCTTCGATGCGGCGCTCCAGGAGTTCGCCCGGAAGGGCCGGGACGGGGCTCGCATGCAGGCCATCGCCGACGCGGCCGACATCAACAAGGCCATGCTGCACTATTACTTTCGCAGCAAGGAGCGCCTGTACGACGAAGTGTTCGCGTTCTCGATGCGGCGCTTCATGGCGGCATTCGGCGAATCGCTCGGCGCCGCACCCACCTTTCGCGAAACCCTCCGCGTGTTCATCGACGGCTACGTGGACTTCATCCGCGACAACCGGGCCGTGATGCAGCTGATGGTGAGCGAGAACCTGGCCGGCGGCTCGGCCCTGGGACGCCATCTGCGCCGCATGCAGGAGGCGGAGCATGCCTTGCCGCCGCGCGTCCTGGTCGAGCGCATCGAAGCCGCCGTGGACGCCGGCGAGATTCGCCCGGTCGACCCGCATCATACGGTCCTATCGGTCATATCGACGTGCCTCTTTTTCTTCGTGACCGAGCCGACGGTCCGCGTCATCCATCCGGCGGCCCGTGCCGACTGGTCGGAGTTCGTCGACGCGCGCAAGGAGCACCTGTTCGACTTGATCTATCACGGACTCGCGCGCCCCTAACGGTCAACGTTTAAACGGTCAGAAACTGTTTGGCAAGTCAGAGCTGAAGTCATTCCCGACTCGATCGGGAATCCAGAAAGAGCTGACGTCCCGCCCCTTTGCTCTGGATTCCCGCTTTCGCAGGAATGACAGACGAAAGGGTAAAGGAATTTCCAGCTACCAAACAGTCTAATATGTCTCAACGCTCAACGCGCCCAATGCCGACGCCCCTGCGCATTACTGCCTTCGCAACCGCACTGCTCACGCTGGCCAGCTGCTCGCTGACGCCCACGATGCCGACGCCCGAGGCCGAGCAGGCCCTGCCGTCGGGCTACGACCAGGCGGCACCGGATACGCTGTTGCCCGCGGCGGCCGGCGACACCGCGCGGTACGACGCGACGCAGTGGTGGGCCGCCTTCGGCGATCCGACGCTCAACACGCTCATCGACACGGCGCTCGTGGGCAACCTCGACCTCGCAGCGGCCCGCGCCCGGCTGGAGGAACTGCAGGCGCAGTACCAGATCGCCCGCGCACCGCTCTTCCCAAATGCAACGGCGAGCGGCTCGGGGCAGCGGCAGAGTCAGCCGGCCAACACCGGCATCGGTGGGGCCATTGGGGGCGGCGGCGGAGGCGGCTTTCCCGACCGGTTCGCCTTCACCACGTACAGCGTGTCGCTCGGTCTCTCATACGAAATCGACTTCTGGGGACGCATCCGGAGCCAGAAGAACGCGGCGCTGAGCCAGTTCTTTGCGACAGCGGCCGACACACGCAACACCCGCATCGC
>JAAAPH010000386.1 GCA_009908415.1 Bacteroidota bacterium | reverse complement strand
GATCGTGCCGTCCGGAGGATACTCCAGCAGGCGCCGCGCGGCTTTCGAGATGTGCTGGATGGTGCCCTCGGCGTCGATGCCAAGAACAGGAATGAGCAGATCTTCGACGGGGTGGAAGCGGTTCCGGTTGGGGGCAAAAGAAAAGGGCGACTGGACGGAGGCATGACCGCGGAAGAGACGGGTGTCGTAAGCTTCCATAGAAGGCAGGTGCTAGAATGGCATGTGGTCGATAGGGAGGATATCCGTTCGCGCTCCATCAGTATGTCGCGCAGAAGAAACCGTTACAACGCGGCTTTTCGGCAATCGGATGTAAGCATTTGCCTAGCTTCGGGGTCAGGTTCTTACTCACATCTCATGGAACGCAGGCGGAATAAGGCGCGGTTCCGTTTACGGGGCACGCGGTAACAGTATTCCTCGCTCGCCCCGAATAGGGGCGGCATGGCAGCTACTGCAGTGCAACAAAAACATTGCCATGCTGCTCATCATGCATGTCATCGTGGCGCGCGCCCATCTGTCGCGCGAAGTGCCTACTCGTAGCCCCTCAGCGGGGGGCGGTTTGCCGGGCGCGCTTCCGCTCTGAGTGTTCGCCGAGGATCTTCACCGAGTCGCCGAGCACGTCCTCGATGTACAGCATCTGGATGAGGACGATGGTCGACACGGCCAGCGGCGTGGCCAGGGCAATGCCCGTCGGGCCGGCCAGCACGCCCATGATGACCTGTGCGGCGATGAGCGCCGCCGGCAGAATGGATACCGCGCGCTCCTGCACGAGCGGGTTGATGAGGTAGCTTTCCAGGACCTGGATGATCCCGTAGAGTATGGCCACGTAGACCAGCTTCTCGGCGCTCATCATCAGGGCGACCAGCAGGGCCGGGCCGGCGGCCAGCAGCGGACCGATGTATGGCACGAACTCCATCACGGCCGCGATAAGGCCCAGTGCCAGCGGCGACGGTACGCCGATGAGCCACAGGCCCGTCGTGGTCAGCGCGCCGACGATGGCCATCGAGACGAAGCGCCCCACCAGCCACCAGCGCAACACGCGGCCCAGCGCGTGCAGGACTTCGCGCGCCCGCGAACGGTCGGTTTGGGGGACGAGCATCACGATGCTCTGCACGTAGCTCTGGGGGCTGACGGCGCCATAGATGCCGATCAGCAGGACGATCAGCACCCGGGTAATCGCTCCCAGCGTTTGCGAGAAGACATTCGTGATACTGCCGATCACATCGGTGGGAGCCGGCACGAGATCGCGGAGCGCCGGGGCCTCGGCCAGGAGCCGTCGGCTCCACTCGTGCTGCTGAATGATCGTTTCGAGGCGGCGGAGCGCGTTGGGAAGCCGGTCGGCCAGCTGCACGGCCTGTTCGACGATCCGCGGCCCGGCTACCGACGCTAGGCCCACGCTGATGCCCAGCAGGGCCGCGATGAGCAGGGCCAGCGCGAGCGGGCGCGAGAGCAACGTGTAGTCGCTGAGGTAGCGCGCCACGCCGCCCAAAAAGACGGCCACCAGAGCCCCTGCAAACACCAGAAGCAGTACGTTGGCCAGGTACAGCAACAGGTAGAGACCGACCAGCGCCAGCACCAACAGGCCCACGGCGGTCAGGGCGCGCTGCGAGTAGGAGCGAGAAGCGTCGCGGTCACTCATGGAGAGCAGGAGGGGTGTTGGACGGTCGAAACGAAGGCAGCCAGCGCGAGGGCGGACCGTGGGTTACCCTGCTGCGGGAGGGCTGTTTCTCAGAAGCCACACGAAGCCGCGCGTCTCATCCGGCGGCGCGGACCGGATGTAATCCGTTTGTGAACGGCTTGCTGCGCCGGGGCATCCGGGCCCGGCGAAGAAACACGCCCCTCGGCTTCCGTTTTTGTGGTATTCCAACGACAACCTATTGCACGAAGTACCCACATGGGAAGGTGATCGACCATGATCAAGAAAGAGGTGCCCGGTCTCAACCGAACGATCCACGCGACGAACACCTGGCTTTCAGCGATTGCCGATGAGATCGGGCGGGAAGACGCCCAGGTCGCCTACCACGCGTTGCGCGGTACGCTGTTCGCCACGCGCGACCGGCTCCCCGTCACGGAAGCGATGGACCTAGCGGCGCAACTGCCGACTTTGATCCGCGGCGTGTACTTTGAAGGCTACAAGACGACGGACAAGCCGCAGTCCCATCGCGACCGGGAAACGTTTCTCGGGCGCGTGCAGGGCGAGCTCGAGGTTACTAATGGCGCGAATCCGGAAGTGGCGGCGCGCGCCGTATTCACTGTGATGAACGACCACATCAGCGCAGGCGAAATTGAGGACGTGCGCCAGATGATGCCCGACGCCGTCCGCGCGCTCTGGCCCGCCCCAGAAGGCGAACCGGAAGGCGCCGTCACCTAGCCGATGCGCCCCCTTTGGCGGCACGGCGTGGGCACGGCCTGGTAGGCGGCGTACAACGCGGCGCGGTACCCGCTAGGCATCGTCGACGTGAAGAACACCCTCGTCGTCCAGCAGGGCAGATGGCACCCGCTGCGCCCCGTCGCAATCCCGCGCTAACATACATAGCGGATCGGCCCACGCCCCGCACACCGCAGGGCGTGGGCTTTTTCGTGGAAGGACCATGCGCCTCGTCTTGTCCCTGCGTCGGCTGCGTCGTATCGTGCACACCGACGCTGTATCGCAGATTATGACGCGCCGCTATGTCCCGCCGCCCCGACCCGCCGCCGCAACTGTTTGCCCTCGATGCCAGCCAGGCCCTCGGCCAGCACGTCGCCGATGCGCTTCGGCTCCCCCTGAGCGATCATCTTGAGCGCGACTTCGAGGACGGCGAGCACAAGACCCGGCCGCTCACCAGCGTGCGCGGCCGCAACGTGTTTGTCATCCAGTCGCTCTACGCCGACGAGGCCCAGTCGGTGAACGATAAGCTGTGCCGGTTGCTCTTTTTCCTCGGGGCGGTGAAGGACGCTGCCGCGCGCCACGTCACGGCCGTGGTGCCGTACCTCTGCTACGCGCGCAAGGATCGGAAGACGAAGTCGCGCGACCCGGTCACGACGCGCTACGTGGCCCGGCTCTTCGAGGCGGTGAACGTCGACCGCGTCATGACGGTGGACGTTCATAACCTGGCCGCCTATCAGAATGCGTTCCGGTGTGCAACGGAGCACCTGGAGGCGCGCACCCTGTTCGTGAACTACTTTGCCACGGCGCTCGACGCGCAGGACCTGGTGGTGGTCGCGCCCGATGCGGGCGGCGTGAAGCGGGTGGAGCGTTTCCGGGAAGGGCTGAGTGCCGTGATCGGCACGGACGTGCCCATGGCCTTCGTCGAGAAGAAACGAAGCAGCGGGGTGGTGTCGGGCGGCACGCTGGTGGGGCCTGTGGCGGGCCGCACCGCCCTCATCATGGACGACCTGATCGGCACGGGGACGACGCTCGTGCAAGCAGCGACCGCGTGCCGGGAGGCGGGCGCCGAGGCCGTCCATGCCGCCGCGACGCACGGCCTCTTTGTGGGCGATGCGGCCGCGAAGCTCGCCCACGATGCCCTCGACAGCGTCGTCGTCACGAACACGGTGCCCCCGTTCCGGCTCGATGAAACACCCACGCGCGCCAAGATTCAGGTCTTGGACGCGTCGGGCCTGCTGGCTGAGGCCATCCACCGCACCCACACGGGCGGCTCCATCGTGGACCTGATGAGCATCTGACGGCACGTCACAGCCGGTCGGCATACAGGGCCGCAAGGTCCAGGTACGCGCTGGCTTGGCGCGACCATTTGGCCTCGTCGGCGGTGCCGGGACGGCGCGTGTGGCGCACGGCAATCTGGGCGCGCTTCAGCGCACGGTAGCTCCGGTAGAAGTGCACGAGCCGATCCGGAACGGGATCGTTCATCGCGCCGACGTACGTTTTCAGCGCGAGCGTGCCGAGCTCGGGCGCGCCGAGGTATGCGCACTCCATTCCCAAAAAGCTGAGCTCATCGACCGGGTCGAGCACGCGCAAGGCCTGCTCAAACTCGATGCAATCGAAGATGACGGGGTCGGCAACGAGGCAGACGTGCTCGGGGCGGAGGTCGCCGTGCCCCTCCACGATGTGTTGCTCGCGAGCCCGCGCGCCCAGCAGGTGCGGAGCGCGTCGCAGGGCGTCCTGCTGCTGCTCGAAGACGGCTCGGACCGTGTCTCGGGCAATGTGATACGGAGAGCGTATGAGGGCTGCAGCCGTCGACCGAACCTGCTCGTGGAAGTGGCGCACATACGCTTCGGGCCCGAAAGCGATGGGGGATGCGGCCGCATACATTCGCGTGAGCTTGTGGACAGCCGCCTGCACCCCAGCGTGCACCTCTTCGGACGACGCCTTTCCCTGCTCGATCAGCGCGTCCAGCATGCGATCGGCCGGGAGGCGGTGCATCTTCACGAGCCAGTCGACCACCTCGCCATCGCCGCCGAGGTGAAGCGCGCCGCGCGGGCCCGTCGTCAGCGGAACGATGCCCCGGTACACGTCGCCGGCCAAGCGGCGGTTGAGCCGGACCTCCTCGGCACACGCCCACTGCCGTCGCTCCAGCGTGGTGAAGTCGAGCTCGTCGTACGCGACGGGTTTCTTCAGCTTGTACGCGTGGTGCTCTGTCAAGAAGACCCACGCCATGTGCGTCTGGATGGACTCGACGGCGTCGGGCGCGTCCGGATACGCATCGGGCGTCGTTAGGAACGCGACCTTTTCATCGAGCCCAACAGCGTGGTCCCCGCGAAAGTCGGGCGCGGCGGTCATGGCGCGGTCCTGCTCACGATGGGGTCATTGGGCGTTGCGAATCGTTCATACGGAAAGAAACGAAGGGGCGCGCCCGGTTACCAGCCCGGCGTAAACAGCAGGCCGAACTCGCCATCGGAGTTGGGCCGCTGGAACGGATACGCCCAGTACGTTTCGAGCACGAGCGCGCCCAGCACGTTGAACCGGGCCGCGACGCCTGCACTGAAGACGGGCGTGCGATCTTCCAGGTTCGAGGAAAACTCGAGATTGGGCGCCTCGTTTTCCGTCCATGCGACCCCGGCATCGGCAAATAGCGCGAGCTCGGTGGGTACGTACTGGAACGGAATGAGGCTGATCTGCGGCGGCCCGAGCAGCGGCACGCGCACCTCGGCGCTCGCCTTGGCCATGCGCGTCCCGATGAGGTTGCCCACCTCCTGGCAGCCGGTCGTCGTGCACTCGCTCGTGCTGAAGGAGCGGAGGTTGTAGCCGCGCACGAAGCCCCGGTAGTACGGCAGGCCGATGTACTCGCTGGCGAACAGCTCGTCTTGGCCGGCGCCGTAGTTGCCGATGTGCAAGCCCTGGAAGGCAAACGTGAACGGCTCCGCGTAGACGTACCGGCGATAGTCGGCCAGCGCCTTCACATAGCTGCTCTCACCCCCGATCAGTGGCGAAACTTCGAGGCGATAGCGCCCCCCACGGATGGGGGACGTCAGGCCCATGAATGAATAGTCCACCACGTACGCCGCCGAGCTCTGCGCGAGGTACAGCGGATCGGGCTCGGGGATCTCCGGCAGCGCCTCATCAGGGAGGCGGTCCGTGTCGAGGCGGCGCCCGGTCCGCAGGTCAAACGACCGGATCTCGTTGTCGAACCCGTACCGCACCCCGCCGACGCTCATCTCAAACCGCCGGTTGGGACTGAGCGGGTACGCCCCGGACAGTGACACCTGATCGATGAAGATGCGCTGGATGACCTGGTTGACGATCGGCACGCCGTTGACCTGGGTGGGGGGCAACGCCTGGCTGAAGCGCCGCGGAATGTGGCCGACCGAAGCGCCGTAGTTGAACTGGTTGCCGCGGTTCAGGTAGCTGACCTGGCCACCAATGTCCTTGAGCGTGCCGCGCGCCTGCACCACGGCCGTCAGCGACTGGTTGTTCAGCATGTCCGTAAACCGGAACCCGACACCGCCGGCGGCCTGCGTGCCGAACTGCCCCCCGACCGAGACGCCCACCGACGGCGGCGCAATGGATTCGAGCGAGAGGCTCGGGTCGTAGTTGTACGTTGTATATTCATTGACGGTCGGAAGGCCCGTTAGCGGATCGTCGAGGTAGCTCGCCACTAAGCCCTCGCCCAGCGCGTTGTACAGCGGGAGCACGCCGGCTTCCGGCGGAAGCGCGCCGGGCACGCCTTCGTCACTGGGTTCGGGGGCCGAAGCGAGCTCGGCGCCCGACAGGAGCGGCCGGGCCGCATCGTCCATTTCCGTGCCCTGCGCTTCGCTGCCCGGCAGGGCCACGCCCGTGTATCCGCCATCGCTGAACACGGAGAACATCAGGTCGCCGTTTTGGCGTGCCACCGACATGGCCGGCGAGAGGGCCGTGATGCCGCTCACGCCCGTCTGGAGGTTCGTGACGCGGTGCAGGCGGCCCGTCGTCAGGTCCATGCGGTAGATGTCCTTGAAGCCGTCCTGGTCGGAGATGAAGTAGAGGCTCTGCCCGTCCGGTGCAAACTGCGGGTTGTGATGCAGCGCGTCGGGAAACGGCGTGCGCGCCTCCACGGCGCCGCTCTCCACGTCGATGAGGGCGAGGCTCATGTCGGTCGACGTATCCAGCGACTGGAGGTCAGTGCGCGTCCGATCCGTCGTAAAGGCAATCTTGGAGCCGTCCGGCGACCACGTAGGTTGCAGGTCGGCATACCGGTCGTTCGTCAGTTGCCGGGCCTCGCGCGTCTCCATGTCCATCACGTACAGGTCGCTGATTCCGCCGTCCATGCCCGAAAACGCGAGCTGGGTGCCATCGGGCGACCACGCCACGTTCTTCATGGCAGAGACGCCGGCCACCTCGAAGCGTTCGGTGATCTCGTTCTCGTCCACGTTCCAGATGGCGATTTCATTGTCTCCCTCCGCAAAGCTGATGAAGGCGAGCCGCTCGCCGTTCGGGCCCCACGCCCCGGCCGAGCTGATGAAGCGGAGCGCGTCGAAGTGGGGGATGGTGCCGGCACCGCCGAGCTCGGTAATGACCTCGCCCGTCTCGGCGTCGGCCACAAAGAGCGTGAGGTTGAAGATATTGCTGGAGATATACGCCACGTAGCGCCCATCGGGGCTGAGCGACGGGGCGATGTTGAGCTCATTCTCCGTGAGCACGTGCTGCCCCACCGAGTCCGCCGGCGTGCGGTCCTCCGCGAGCGGCAGGTACGTCTCT
>JAAAPH010000283.1 GCA_009908415.1 Bacteroidota bacterium | reverse complement strand
GGACCCCTGTTTCTGATGCAGCACGATAGCCTGGATTTTGTCTCGATCTTCTTGCCCAACACGTTCGTTCTGGCCGGTTTTTTCCTCGTGGCGGTGGGCCTGCGCCGCTTTCACGGTCGTTCCCTGGGGCGTGCAGGGTGGGCGGTGCTGGCCGCGGTCGGCGCCGTGTCCGGCGTGCTCCTGTATTTCGTGATGACGGGCTGGCCGGGCATCGAGGGGCGCATTGCCGCTGTGTCGGTGGGGATTATCGCTGCGACGGGGTACATGATACTGAGCCTTCCGCGCTCATTCGTGAAGACCCTCGCGGGCGGGGCCATTGCCGGAGCCGCCGCCGCTCTGATGGGGGGCGCCGTGATACAGGTCGTGAATATCCTGCGTAGCGCGTCAGGTACCACGGTGGCGAGCCTCGTGCAGCTCGACACACTGCCGGTCGCTTTTCTTCTGGTGCAAATGATGGCTTCCATCACCCTGCTGTTCGCGCTTGTCTTGGTCGTTCCGTATTGGCTCACGCAGAAAAAGGAGGCGTTGGCCGAACGCGTCGATCTGCTGTACCGCGAACTGCGCCATCGCGTGGGTAATGACCTAAATGTGGTGCTCAACTATCTGGAGATGGCCAAGCAAAACGGCACCGACACCGATAGCCAATTCGCGTTGGCGCAGAGTCAGAGCATGGTGGGAACCGTCAGCCAGATGCACGCGATGCTGGGCCGCCGCACCAACCCGGACGAGGCGCTGTCGCTCGACGAGCAGCTCCGAACTGTAGCCCAGCAGGTGGTCGATAGCTTCGCGCTGCCGCACATCCAACTCGCAGTCGACGTGGAGCCGGTGTACGCTGAGGCGCGCACGCTGAAGAACTGTGCTCTCATGGTCAACGAACTCCTCACCAATGCGTGCAAATACGCGTTCCCAGGCCAGGAGGCCGGTGCCCTTACGGTGCGCCTCACCCGCCTCGACGCCCCGAACGACTCGGCGACACAGCGCATCCGAGTCACCGTGGCTGACGACGGCATGGGGCTCAGCGCGCCGTGGGGGAGCGGCCGTGCCCATGGCACCGGGTTTGGCCAGGCGCTCGTGACGGCGCTTGCCGACGACCTCGGCGCGGCGTTCGACGTACAGGCGGATGCCAACGGCACGCGGGCCACCTGGACGTTTGACGCTCCGGTGCCGGCCCAGGGCTGTCCCGTGTAGCTCCCCGCCGACGCGCGCCGGCTCCCGGCCGCCCCACACAGGATGAACGTATCAACCCTATGACGACCCGAGACGCCTCCGATCTCCACCACCTGTCGACCCCGCGCACGGCGCGCTATGCCACGCTGGGCGACCCGGCCTCGGCCGAGGCGGCCTGGATCGTGCTGCACGGCTACGGGCAGCTGGCCGCGTACTTCATCCGCCCGTTCCGCGCGCTGGACGACGGCACGCGCCTCATCGCCGCGCCCGAGGCGCTCTCGCGCTTCTACCTGGACGCCCTCACCGAGCACAACCGCGTCGGCGCCTCGTGGATGACGAAGGCCGACCGCACCCGCGAGGTCGACGACTATGTGCGCTACCTCTATGCGCAGCTCGTCGACGACGGTCTCCCTAATGACGCGCCGGTGCACGTGCTTGGCTTCTCGCAGGGCACGGCGACGGCCTGCCGCTGGGCCGCCCTCGGCGCGGCCCGCGTCGATCGCCTCACGCTCTGGGCCGGCGGCGTGCCGCCCGACCTCGACCTCAACGCGCACCAGTCCCTGTTTGAGCCGCTCGACCTGACGCTCGTCATCGGCACCGAGGACGAGTACATCTCCAACGAGCGCGTGGCCGACGAAGAAGCGCGGCTCGACGCGCACGGCATCCCGCACCGCACCATCCGCTTCGACGGCGGCCACCGCATCGACCCCGACGTGCTGGCCGACCTTGCCTGAGCCCACTGTATCAATCGCCGGCGCGTGTTCGTCCGCCCACCGGCCCCTTCGACGATCCATTCACCCAACGACCTAGCCCATGAAGCTCCAGCAGTTCATCGACGCGAACCAGGAAAAAGACAGTGCCGGCGACGTCTTCCAGCTCGAAAACAGCCGCCTGCTCGATGTGGCCGTCGACGGCATGGTGTGGGCGAAGGCGGGCAGCATGGTGGCCTTCACGGGCGACATCTCGTTCAAGCAGAAGCACGGCGGCGTCGGCAAGTGGCTGAAGAAGACCGTCACCGGCGAGGGCACGCTGACGATGCAGGCCACCGGCCGCGGGCACCTCTATCTCGCCGATCAGGGCAAGCGCATCCACGTGCTGCGCCTCGGCGAGAGCGAGTCGATCTCCGTCAATGGCAGCGACGTGCTCGCCTTCGAGGACGCCGTCGCGTGGGACATCACCATGATGAAAAAGATCTCTGGCATGGCCAGCGGTGGCCTCTTCAACATGCAGCTCACGGGGCCCGGCATGATCGCCTTCGGCACGCACGGCAACCCGCTCGTGCTGGAGACGCCCGTCGTCACCGACCCGATGGCGACGGTGGCGTGGAGCACGCACACGCCGCCCGCGTTCCGGACCGACCTCAGCGTCGGGTCGTTTCTGGGGAAAGCCTCGGGAGAGGAGATCCAGATGGACTTCCAAAAGGCGGGTGGCTTCGTCGTCGTGCAGCCGTACGAGGAAGGCGTGTCGGTCGGATAGTGCGGATCACCGTGCGCGTCATCGCCGGAGCAGCTTGAAGCCGATCTCGCGCCCGAAGCCGTCCGTCATGGCGAGGTGGATCCAGAGCCGCGCCATCGGCTCCAGGAGGCGCGCCCGGTCGAGCGGCCCGGCGTCGACGGCCTCGAAGCCGAGGTCCTCGGCCAGCCGCGCGACAGTCGATTTCGCGTCGGCCTCATCGCCGCAGATAAACATCGAGAGCGGCGTGCCGGCGTAGTCGGGGTCGGCCATGTTGTTGGCGCCCGTCGTGTTGAACGCCTTCACGACGCGAGCGCCGTCCGGTGCCCAACCCGCAATCTGCTCGGCGCCTGACGTATCGCTGCCCACGGCCGGTTGCAGTCCGGCTGCCAGCGGGTTCGTGCAGTCGATGAGGATTGTGCCGCTCAGGGCGCCGAGGGATTCGACGGCCGATTGGGCCGCGCCCCATGGCACGGCGAGGGCGACGACCTCGGCTGCCGCGGCAGCTTCAGCAGGCGGGGTGGCCGCTGCCTGGGATCCGATGGAGGCGACGAGGGCCTGTACGTCGTCCGACTGCGGGTGGCGCGATCCGAAGCGGATGGCGTGTCCGGCCGCCGCCCAGCCGCGCCCGAGGGCCGCACCGACGCTGCCGGTGCCAATGATGGCGATGGTCATGGTTGAAGCGAGATCGGTGAGCGTGGACAGATACGGTTGGACAGATGCGATGATGCGCTGCGGGAGATTGGAGGCACGGGCAGATGGACAAGCCGACGGTTTCTCGTTCCATCCGGCCGTACTCAGATCCCCAATGCCTCGATCACGAGGTGGGCCGTCTCCGTGCCGCTGTACTGCTGCTGGCCGGTGATCAGCCGCCCGTCGCGGATCGCAAACGGCTTGAACGGGCCGTTTGTAACGTAGTGCGCGCCGCGCTGTCGCGCCTCATCTTCGATGCGAAACGGCATGACGGGCTGGCCCACCATCTCGTCGGCGATGTCTTCTTCGGAATTCGCGAACCCCGTGATCGTTGTGCCCTCGATCAGCAGCGATCCGTCGCTGAGGCGCACGTCGAGCAGTGCGCAGACGCCGTGGCAGAGCGCCGCCGTCGGCTTCTCGGCTTCGTAGAACGCAGCTAGCAACTCGTGGAGGCGCTCTGCTTTGCGGAAGGTAAACATCGGCCCCTGTCCGCCGCAGACGACGATGGCGTCGAAATCGGTCTCGTCCAGTTCACTGAGGCTCGGCGTATCGTCGAGCCGGGCCATCAGCGCGTCGGTATGAATGAAACCCATCGAAATGAGGTCGTCACGCGAGTAGCCGCTCTCGTCGCGCGGGTCGCTCAGCGCGTCGAATGCGACGCGGCCGCCGTCGGGGCTGGCGATGGTCACCTCGTACCCCACTTCGCGAAACGCGAGGTACGGATGCGTGAGCTCGGACGCCCAGAAGCCGACAGGGCCGCCGACGGTCGTGGACGTGGCCGGATTCGAGACGACCATTAGGATCCGCTTGGGCGTGGAGGGCGTGGTGTCGTGGGAAGCGCTCATGGCGCGTGCAGCGTCGGGTGGCGGGAAGCGGTCGAACGTCGTACATTAGATACCCGGCGCACCCAGCGCGGTCAAGAACGCACTGCTGCGTAAGTCACTTACCGATTCGTACGATTTGGAGCGAGCGCGTTATGGCGACCTTCACAATACAAGATCGTTACTATTCGTGTCCTGTCGAACTGGCCGTGAGCGTCATCGAGGGGAAATGGAAGGTGCTGATCCTCTGGAACCTGCGTGGGCAGACGCTTCGCTACTCGGCGCTGCGCGACGCCATCGACGGCATCTCGGACAAGATGCTGGCCCAGCAGCTCCGCGAGCTGGACGAGGACGGCCTCGTCCACCGTGAGGTCTACCCGGTCGTGCCGCCCAAAACGGAATACTCGTTGACGGAAGAGGGGCAGCGCATGGTGCCGGTGCTCACGGCGATGCAGCAGTGGGGGCTGGATTACAAGGTGCGTAAGGGGGAGGCCCGGGCGGAGTCGGCATCGCCGTGAACGGAAGCGTGGGGCACCGCCCCCTGGATGCCGTTCGCGTGCCGGATGCGCCTCCGGGCCCGGATCACGGGAGCGTGACGAAGTCCTCGACGGGCCGCCGCATGCTGACCGGTTCGGGATAGTCGTCCACATAACCGACGCGCAGTACATATTGCGGCACCCGGTCCAGCCCCACCGCGTCAGCGATCTGCTGACGCCACGGATCTTCCTCCAGGATCTGGGACATAGGGTGCACGGCGATGCCTCGTTCTCGGCACTGCAGCCACATCCGCTGCGTACGGCGCCCCGCGTCCAGGATCGAGGCCGGGGCCGAATCCGGGCTGGTGACGACGATCCACCCGGCCCCCTCGCTGGCTTGCTCGACCGCGGCTTCGATCCCTCTCTCGCGGAAGCTTTCTTTGAGCACGGTGTCCTGATCCATGAACAGGTACATAAACTGGCGCGCAAACCACGATGCCTCCATGGTTTCGGGGGTGAGTCCGTCCTGGCGCCGCTCGGCCCGGCTCCGGCTCAGGTGAATCCAGTTGGCGAGCTCGTGTTGGGCCGGATCGCGCCACGTCTGTTGCCGCATGGCCTCGACCTCGGCGTTCTGGAGCCACTCGGCTTCCTGGCTGCCCCGGGGGAAATAGGTGCTCGCACCGCCCAGGCGGTCGAGGAGATCATCGCGGTCAGCAGCGTCGAGTTGCTCCGGCACATAGCCGCTGCGCAGCGTGCGGCGGAGCGCCAGCCGGCGCAGCGGGTCGTCCGTGGGCGATGCGGACGTCAAGTGGATGCGGGCCACGTCGTGATCGCGGCTGTCGGTAGCAACGACCTCCACGTCAGCCTGGAAGCCTGCGCTTCGCGCCGCGATGACGAGGTTTTCGATGAAGTGCCCTAGCGAGAGGAAGGCCTCCCGGTTGTGGGGGTCCACTTCCGGGAGCCTTCGATCAGGATCGAGCGCGAGGATCCATTCGTCGGGAGAATGCACACGCACCTGCCAGGGCTGGGCATTGTGACCACTGGGGGCCAACGAGGCGTATCGCAGGATTTCCGTGCGCGGCTCGCCGAGTGTGTCTGTCAATGCGGGAGACGGTGAGAAGGAACGACGCGTCGTTGCCGCGCACGATACGACAAACGGTCCCAATCCCACAATGACCACCCCTGCGGCTACCGCCTGCAAGAGGTCTCGACGAG
Organism: Bacteroidota bacterium; assembly: GCA_009908415.1. Lineage (GTDB taxonomy): Bacteria > Bacteroidota > Rhodothermia > Rhodothermales > Salinibacteraceae > JAAAPH01. The sequence continues at coordinate 1,300 of JAAAPH010000283.1, read as the reverse complement.
TGACGGGATGGGGGCGGGTGGGCATGAGCTCGAATCCGGAGGCCATAACACGGGGCGTCGTAATGGTTTGACCGATAGCGAATCGGGAGCGAGAACGGACCGGCCGGTACGCGGGGCGGCCGGCATCTTTGCGCCAAAGGTATTCCGCACCGTCTCCATGCACCGTGGGATGACTCCCGTACTCCGTGTGGGGAGATGCTTGGCCTGGTTGCCGGGAGAAATTGGATCCAGTATGCCCGAGCCGTGTCGCGCTACGAACAGAGGCAGCGGGAGAGCGCTCGGGCCGAGGGCGCTCTGCCGGGGAGGGACGCCCCGGCTGGGGTCCTCGGTTTACGCGATACGCAGGGTTTCCAGGACAATGAAAGCGGCGAGCAGCCCGGCGAGCAGTACAGAGGCCAGCGCGTGGTAGAACGGATGACGGACGAGCGCCAGCGAGCCGAGCAGCATGACCGCGGCCGCGTTGAGCAGCGCCGCTTGCAGGTCATCATAGAGCACGGCCCGCAGGCACTCCATGACGCTCGTCGCCGCCACGATCCAGAAAAACCAGTGATGGATGCTAAAATAGTAGGCGCGGAGGTCATATTCCTTTTCTGGCTCAATGGTCGGCAGCACGGAGGCCGCGCTCAGGTACATGAGCACTGGGATGAGCAGGATGAGCAGGAAAAAGAAGAAATTCCATTCCAGTTGTCGGTGCAGGCCAAAGGCGGCCCACCACCACTGGACGAGCATCACGAAGATGATCCCGCTCCAGAGGAGCGGCAGTCCGTGGAAGGTCACGCGGTCGCGCGCCTGCACGAGCCGGTGCACGTTCGACAGCAGCTCGGTCAGCCCCAGCCCCAGCACGATCGAGATCAGGACCGAGAGATAATCGAATGGGGTCACGCGGCCGAGGGCGTATTGTGGACAGAGGTTGCCATGGGGCGGCCTGCAATATACAATCCGATTCAGCTTCGGGCCACAGGGGGAGCGCGCCGTCGGTCCGCTACATCGGGCTCGCGGCCTCGTCGTAAACCGACTCGACGTGATGCTGCTTGCGGCGCTGGTAGTCCGGGTCGTCGCGCACGGCCTGCCACGCGTCGCGGAAGACGACGGCGGCGGCGCGCTTCGCGGCGTCAGCCCACTGCTCGGGCTCGCGCTCGGTGCCGTCCTCGTCGTACTTCTGCCCGCCGGGGTACTTGGCGTAGCGCATCGCGCGGGTGAAGCCCATCTGCAGGACCTTGCGCACCATGTCCATCCCCACGAAGTCGGCGGCCTCGCGGTAATCCGTGTAGCGCTCCTCCAGCGCGGCGACAGACTCCTT
>JAAAPH010000111.1 GCA_009908415.1 Bacteroidota bacterium | reverse complement strand
TGAAGCGCGCGATGCCATTGCAGGTCGCTTGCAGCCGTTTGCCGAGGCCACCTACTTGCACCAGGTCATCGAGCGGCGGCCGGGCGGGGCGCTCCATCGCTACCGCGATCTGCCGGAGGCCCTGCCGCACCTCCCCGATACGCCGGGCGAGGAGTGGCGCATCCATTACCACGTTCCGTTGTTTACCGAGGCTTATGGCGAGCTGCAATCCACCCAGCGCGACATTGCCCGTACGCTGGACGCGCTGCGCACCGATCCGATATGCACCCATCTGGAGATTGAGACGTACACGTGGGACGTGCTGCCTGATGCGCTGAAGGCGGACCTGCCGGCGTCGTTGCAGCGCGAGTTCGAATGGGTCCTCGCTGAAATGAGCTGAACCAGAAGTTGCCATGGAGAAGACGGTTGTACTGAATGTCGTAGGACTCACGCCGAACCTCATCGGCGAGCACACGCCGTTCCTCGCGCGCTGGATGGGTGAAGGGCAGCAGGCGAGCGTGGAGCCCGTGCTGCCGGCCGTGACGTGTCCCGTGCAGGCGACCTACCTCACGGGCACCCCGCCGAGCGAGCACGGGATCGTCGCCAACGGGTGGTATTATCGCGACACCAGCGAAATCCGCTTCTGGATGCGCTCGGGGCAACTCGTCCAGGGGCGCAAAATCTGGGACGTAGCGCGGGACGAGGATCCGAGCTTCACCTGCGCCAACCTGTTCTGGCGGTACGCCGCCTACTCCGGGGCCGACTACCAGGTCGTCGAGCGGCCCATGTACCCGGCCGACGGCCGCAAGCTGCCCGACATCTACACGAACCCGCCGGACGTGCGGGATGAGCTGCAGGGCGAGCTGGGCCAGTTTCCGCTCTTCAACTTCTGGGGGCCGACGGCGTCGATCGAGTCCAGCCAGTGGATCGCCGACGCGGCGCAGCTGACGGACAAGCGGTACGACCCGACGCTCACCCTCGTCTACCTCCCGCACCTCGACTACAACCTCCAGCGCCTCGGCCCGGACGATCCCGACGTCGCGACGGATCTGCGCGCCATCGATGACGTCTGTCGCGACTTGATCTCCTTCTACGAGGACCGCGGCGCACAGGTGATCGTGCTGTCCGAGTACGGCATCACACCGGTGGAGCGGCCCGTTGCGCTCAATCGTGTGCTGCGGCGGAAAGGTTACCTTGCCGTCCGCGAAGAGCTCGGGCGCGAGCTGCTCGATCCCGGCGCCTGCGACGCCTTCGCCGTGGCCGATCACCAGCTTGCTCACATTTACGTGCAGGACGCCCGGGAGCTCGATGCCGTGCGCAATCTCATCGCCGCCACGCCGGGCGTAGACCGCGTGCTGGATGAGGCTACCAAGCCGAAGTTCGGGCTCGACCATCCCCGGTCGGGCGACCTCGTCGCCGTGGCCGCGCCGGACGCTTGGTTTACCTACTACTACTGGTTCGACGATGACCGCGCGCCCGACTTTGCCCCGACGGTGGAGATCCACCGGAAGCCCGGCTACGATCCCGCTGAGCTCTTCATGGATCCGGACTTGACGGCGCCCCAACTGCGCGCAGCCGGTCGGCTCCTCCAGAAGAAGTTGGGCTTTCGCTACCTGATGGACGTGATCCCGATCCACGGCGAGATGGTGGCCGGCTCGCACGGGCGGCTGCCGGACGACCCCGCCGACGGGCCGCTCCTCGCCACGCAGCAGGCCGGGAAACTTTCATCGGAGGCGCTGCATGCGACCGATGTATACGACGTCATCTTGGCGCACCTGCGTGGCGAAACGCCCGGGAAGAGCCGGAGCCTCGGAGACACGAGGGCGCAGTCCGAGGGCCGGACGTCATCCCCGTGAGACTGAACAAGTAAAGGGAGAATCGAGGAGACGTTTGAGCACGAGAACGTAGGACGCACGAACGTTCCAATTTGCCAACGCAAAACGCCTAACACCCAATCCGAAAAAACCAACCGTATCGTCTATGGATCGATCACGCGTTATCGAACTACTCGATCGCTGGATTGCCGAGGCGGCGCCCGACGAGGGGCATCGCTGGGTGCAGGAGAAGCAGGAGGAGATCGCAGGTGGCGCGCCGAATCGCGTGTTCTACACGTCGTTCAGCGCCGTACCGCGCTACACGGGCAAGGCTGATCTCGACCTGTCGGCCGCAGACCGCGAAGCCGCGGAGGAGGCCCGCGCCGGCTGGCGGCCGGGCGACTGGAGCGTGGATCAAGCCGGCCGCTCGCGCCTCGTGCTCAGCCTGCCGAGCGAGGACCGCGACGCGTACCTGTCCACGCTGGACCGCGTGTTCACGCATGCCGACATGAACGAGTCCGTCGCGTTGTATCAGACGCTCCCCGTGCTGCCGTACCCCAAAGCGCATCGGGCGCGGGCCGCCGAAGGATTGCGCACCAACATTACGGCGGTCTTCAACGCGGTGGCGTTGCACAACCCGTATCCGGCCGAGCAGTTTGACGATGGCGCCTGGAATCAGATGGTGCTAAAAGCCGTTTTTGTAGGCAGTCCGTTGTACGCCATCCAGGGCATCGATCGCCGCGCCAACGCGGAGCTTGCACGGATGCTGGTCGACTACGCGCACGAGCGCTGGGCGGCCGACCGGTCCGTCACGCCCGAGCTGTGGCGCCCCGTCGGGCCGTTTGCCGAGGGCGCGATGCTCGACGACCTGGAGCGCGTAATCACTGCTGGCACGCCGGCCGAACAGCAGGCCGCGGCGCTGGCCCTCGCCCAAAGCCCCACCGACCGCGCCGCGACGATTCTGGATGCGCATCCCGAGCTGCGGGACGCGGTACAGCGCGGCGCGCTCACGTGGGGCCGCCTTGCCCGCGAGGCGATGGACGCCGCCGATCATGCCGTCGAAAACGCGGCCTGAGAACCGCGGAGTGCCCACGACGAATCGGGGGCGACCGTAAACCCGTGTGAACGTACAACCCTTCAACCTTCCAACCTGCAACGCTCAACCCCCAAAGCTCATGAGTGAAAACGCCACCCCCCGCGATGAACGCACGATGTACATCGACCCGCACGTGCACATGGTCTCGCGCACGACCGATGACTACGAGGCGATGCGGGATGCCGGCGTGGTTGCCGTTATCGAGCCCGCCTTTTGGCTCGGGCAGCCACGCACCAACATTGGCGCGTTCCAGCACTACTTCAACATGCTCGTGGGCTGGGAGCGGTTCCGGGCGGCCCAGTTTGGCATCCGCCACTACTGCACGATCGGGCTCAACGCGAAAGAGGCCAACAACGAGCCCCTTGCCGAGGAGGTCATGGACCTGCTGCCGCTCTACGCGGCGAAGGAGGGCGTCGTCGCCATCGGCGAAATCGGCTACGACGACATGACCGACGCCGAGGAGCGCTTCTTCCACGAGCAGCTCGACCTCGCCAAGGAGCTCGATATGCTCGTGCTCGTGCACACCCCGCATCGTAACAAGAAGGAGGGGACAAGTCGCAGCATGGACCTGTGCGAGGAGCATAACCTCGATCCCACGCGCGTCATCATCGACCACAACAACGAGGAGACCGTTGAGGAGGTGCTGGACCGCGGGTTCTGGGCGGCCTTTACCATCTACCCGGAGACCAAGATGGGCAACGAGCGCATGGTGGAGATCGTGCGTGAGTACGGCACCGAGCGCATCTTCGTCGACAGCGCGGCCGACTGGGGCGTGAGCGACCCGCTCGGCGTGCCGAAGACCGCGCAGCTCATGCTGGAGCGAGGCCTGCCGAAAGAGGCGGCCCGCACCGTGTGCTACGACAACCCGCTGGCGGCCTACGGGCAGAGCGGGCAGATCGCCGAGGAGGACTGGCTCAACCCGCCGGCCATCGATCAACGGCAGGTGTACAGCGGCAATTCCGTCCTGCGCGGCGGCCGCGACCCGGTCGTCGAAGATCCCGCCGACCGCCGGAAGGACAGCATCATCATCGAGTAGTCGCGCCGGCGGCCTCCATCGCTCAGCATCTTTGGTATCCCCCATGACTCCACGTCACCACCCCCTCGTTCGCGTTTTCTGTGCGCTCATCGTCCTGGCGTCGGTCGGTTCGACACCGCTCTACGGCCAAGAGCCGGCTGCGACGCCCGACGCCCTCGCACCCGGTGCCTTCGACAAGGTCGTGCTCGACAGCACGACGACCGATCCCATCGAATTGGATGTGACGCCGGATGGGCGCGTGATCTACATCGAGCGGCGCGGCGTCATCAAGATCTGGCACCCGGACACCGAAGAGATCACGGTTGCCGGCTACCTGCCCGTCACCATCGAGGAAGAGGATGGGCTGATGGGGCTCGCGCTGGACCCCAACTTCGCCGAGAACCGCTGGATTTACCTGTATTACGCGCCGCCGGAGGGGCCGCCGCGCAACCAGCTCTCGCGGTTTACCATGGACGGCGACCGGGTCGATTTTGACAGCGAACGGAAGCTGCTGACGGTGCCCACACAGCGGAAGGAGTGCTGCCACACGGGCGGATCGATCGCCTTCGGCCCCAACGGCCTCCTTTTTCTCAGCACGGGCGACGACACCAATCCGTTCGCGTCCAGCGGCTTTGCGCCCATCGACGAGCGGCCCGGACGCACGCCGTGGGACGCGCAGCGCTCATCGGCCAACACGCAAGACCTGCGCGGCAAGATCCTGCGCATCCGCCCGCACTCCGATGGCTCGTACACGATTCCCGACGGCAACCTGTTTGACGACCCGTCTGAGGGCCGGCCGGAGATTTACGTGATGGGCAACCGCAACCCCTATCGCATCGCTATCGACCAGGAGACGGGTTGGCTCTACTGGGGCGATGTGGGACCCGACGCCGGCGCCCCCGACTCGGCGCGTGGACCGGCCGGGCATGACGAGATCAATCAGGCGCGCGCGGCCGGGAATTACGGCTGGCCGTACTTTGTGGGGAATAACAAGGCCTATCACGATTACGACTTTGCTACCGAAACGCCGGGCTCGGCCTTTGACCCGTCGGCTCCGGTGAACGATTCGCCAAATAACACGGGTGCACGGGTACTGCCGCCCGCGCAGCCGGCGCTGATCTGGTACCCGTACGGGCCCTCTGAGGAGTTTCCGGAGGTGGCGGCTGGGGGACGGACGGCCATGGCAGGGCCCATCTATCACTACGACCCAGCGACGGTCGGGCCGCATGGACTACCGGCCTACTTTGACGGGAGCTTCTTCTTCTACGAGTGGGCACGGAACTGGATTAAGGAGGTCCGCCTCGATGACAACGGACAGCCCGCGGAGATCAACGATCTCTTTCCGGAGCAGACCTTTATCCGTCCAATGGACATGGAGTTGGGGCCCGACGGGCGGCTCTACGTCATTGAGTGGGGCAACAACTTCGGCGGCGGGCCCAACTCGAAGGTGGTCCGGCTCGACTACTACGGCACCCGCGAGCGGCCGCCCACTGCACTGGCCACCGCGACGCCCACCTCCGGTCCCGCACCGCTGACCGTAGCCTTTCAGGCCGCGGGCTCTAGCGATCCCAACGGCGATGCCCTCACGTACGCGTGGGACGTTGATGGGGATGGCTCGACGGACGCACGCGGCCTCAACGCCCAGCACACGTACCGGTCGGCCGGCACGTACACCGCCCGGCTCACCGTCACCGATGCCACCGACCGCTCATCGACCGACGATGTCACCCTCACCGTCGGCAACACCGCCCCGACGGTGTCGATCGAGTGGCCCGTGGAAGGCGGCATCGTCGACTTTGGCGCACTCGTGAACTATCGTATTGCAGTATCGGATCCGGAGGACGCATCGATCGACGAGACGCGCGTGGTCGTCACTCCGCACATCGGCCGCGACTCGCACACGCTGCCGCTGGCCGCGAAGGCCGGCACGACCGGCACGTTGCGCATCACCCGTGCGCCGCATTACGATCCGAAGGAAATGGTCTTCGCCGCCGTCGACGTCCGTTACACCGACGCGGGCACGTCGGCGCAGCCTCCGATGACGGGGCACGACGTGGTCACGCTGCAGCCCCGCACGCAGCAAGCCGAGTACTCCATCGCGAGCCGGCACATGCCGTCTGAAAACCTCGGTGGAGACGCGCCGCGCACCGTGCTCATCGCCGAGGAAGATAGTGCGTTTGCCGCGTACGGCCCCGTGAACTTGCGCAACATCGAAACGCTCACGTTGCACGTAGCGCCGGACGCCGGCGGCCGCATCGAGGTGCGCCGGGACGCCCCGGATGGGCCGCTGCTGGCCGAGACGAACGTGGAGGCCGCCGCGGCCTCCGGATCCGAGCCGGAACGCGGTGCAGATGCAAAGATTGGCGCGCGCCCAGGCGATTGGACGGAGGTGACGCTGCCGGTCGCCGATCCCGGAGGGGCGCACACGTTGTACGTGGTCGTGCGGGGAACCGGGGACGAACCGCTCCTGAAGCTGGATTGGATTCGTTTCGACGGGCCCGGCATGATGGCGCGCGCTCGGCCGATGGAGGACTAGCCGCCCTGCCACCCTGTCTGTCACTGGCCTTTCGCTCGTCTGCATGCAGCATGCGCTCCTCGCACTCGGTACAAGCCCGTCTTACCGCCTACCTCCAACTGCTACGTCCCGCCAACGTCATCACGGCACTGGCCGATGTGCTGGCGGGCTTTGCCGTGGCAGGTGCCGCGCTTAGCCTGCAGGGGGGGACGGCCGCGACGGAGTGGTCGGCGCTCGGATGGCTGCTCGCCGCGACGGCCGGTCTCTACGGCGGCGGTGTCGTGTTCAATGATGTGTTTGACGCCGAGCTCGATGCCAGCGAGCGGCCCGAGCGGCCGATCCCGAGTGGACGCGCGTCTCGGCGGGGCGCCGCACTGTTCGGGGGCGCGTTGCTCGCCGGGGGCGTGGCGGCCGCAAGTCAGGTGGGCGTTGTGAGCGCAGGCCTCGCTGCCCTCATCGCGGGCGGTGCCGTCTTGTACGACGCCCGGGCCAAGCACCACGCCTTCTTCGGTCCGCTCACGATGGGGGCATGCCGCGGGGGCAATCTGCTGCTGGGCGCCAGCGCAGTGCCCGCCGTGATGATCGGCAGCTGGTACCTGGCGCTATTGCCGATCGCGTACATCGCTGCGATCACGGCCGTGAGCCAAGGCGAGGTCCACGGCGGCTCGGCACGCACCGGGTACGTTGCACTGGGCCTCGTGATGGGCGTTATC
>JAAAPH010000153.1 GCA_009908415.1 Bacteroidota bacterium | reverse complement strand
AGGACACGTTCACGTTCATGGACGAGACGCGCTCGCCCGACGAGCCGGGCGGGACGAAACAGGGACTGCAGCTTCACGTCTATGAAGTCGATCGCTTTGACAAGCTGCACACCGATCCGGGCGAGCCGATCCACTCGCGGACCGTCGATCAGTTCACGCTGAAGGTCCCCGAAGGTCGCAACAAGAAGCAAGACGGGTACCTCTACACCGGCTACGTCGAAGTCGGCGAGTCGGGGATCTACCGGTTCTACACAAGAACCGAAGGCGCCAGCCGCCTGTACATCGGCGATCGGATGATCGTCGATAATCACCGCCGCTATCGCTACGACTGGATGCCACAGGGGAAGGTGCCGCTGGAATCGTGGGGCTCGATCAAGCTCGAGCCGGGCCAGCACGCGATCCGCGTGGAGTATCTCCGCGGCCGGGGCACCGGCGGCCGGGGCTTCGCCTGGTGGAATCCGCAGGAGAATGAACCGTTCGAAGTCAGCTACGAAGGCCCGGGCGTGAAGAAGCAGCCGATCCCGGCCGACATGCTGAAGCATTAATGCGTGAAGACGCAGTACAAAGAGACCGGCCTCTTGAGGTCGGACACGTTGGAAACCAAACGGCGAAAGGAAATGTAATCATGAAGACAACACACTTGTGGATTTGCATGACGCTGCTGGCCGTAACAACGACGGCTTGGGCCTACGATTTCCGCGACGGGCAGGAGAAGGACGAAGCCAAGTTTCAGAAAGCGATCGAGGAAGGCATTATTAACGCCCACCCCTTCCCGCTCGTTGGGCAATGGGGCGACTGGGTGAACCGGTGCAACGACACGCTTCCGTACCTTTCACAGGCGATCAAGCACTGGCGGGAGGTCGCGGACGCGACGGACATGACCGCGGAACAGCGCGCCAAGGCGGAGGCATTGCACACACAGTACCGCGAGGCGCATGAGGCCTTCGACCAAGCCACGACAAAGCCCAAAAACATACTTAAAAAGCGATCTGAGGAAGCCAGCAGGGCAGGCAAGGATGAACTGGCCCGCAAACTGATGCAGTTGGTCCACGTGCAGGCCAACTACAAGCTGGCGATCCTGGGCGGGGCGTCGGAGGACCTGTTGCGCCTGCTGACACCCGAGCAGCTCGCCAAATGGCACACGTACCGGGTAACCAAGCATGCCCGGAACAAGATGACCGACCATCTCTACAAACGCTCCGTCAACGGCGACAACCTCAGTGATGCGTTGGGTCTCAGTCACAAGCAGAAACGGGACATCGAGGAAAAGGCGTGGGAAATCGCCCGGGACCACTTCCTGCCCACCGTGGAGGGACTGGAGGAAATCAACTCCTTCGGCCTGTTCGGGGAACGCGGCAAACGAGCCATGGCGATGAGCGATGAGAAGCTGTATCCCTGGGTGGTTGAGAACGTCCTGACAGACATACAGTCCGCCAAGCTCGCCTTCGCCGACCAGCGGTGGCACGTCACGGCCTCTCCCCGCGGCGGCATATACAACGATGGCGAGAAGGCCAGGGTCGAGCTCAGTGTCCAGACCGACGGCGAGGAAAAGGGCGCGCAGATACGTTACACCCTCGACGGCACTCGACCGACAGCGGATTCGCCGCTATACAAGGATCCGCTCACCATTTCCAAAGACACAACAATTCGGGCGCGATCCTTTCTTGATGGCAAGCTTCTGCCCGGTCGCACGGCAACCGCGCGCTTCGCGTTCCCACGCGACGAGGAGCAAGCCAAGCCCGGCCTGCGCTATCACGTATACCAGGGCGGCTGGAACGCCCTGCCGCGATTCGCGGATCTCAAAGCTGACGAACAGGGCGTCGCCTCCGGGATCAACCTGGAAGTGGACGGCGTCGGTGGCAATTGTGGCCTGGTGTTCTCCGGCATTATTGAGGTCCCGACATCCGGCGAATACACCTTTTTCCTCACGTCCGACGACGGCAGCGCGCTGTACATCAACGGGCAAAAAGTGGTTGACAATGACGGTGCTCATGGCCCCCGGGAACGCAGCGGGCAGGTCCGACTGGATCAAGGCATGCATCTGATCCGGGTCGAATACTTCGACGGTGGCGGCGGCAGAGGCCTCTCCGCCCACTGGCAAGGGCCCGCCATCGAGAAGACCACCATCCCCGCCGACGTGCTGAAACACTGGTGAGTGAATACGCAGTACAAACAGATAAGTGAAAGAGAAACATCCCAATGAATTATTCAGTCATGGAAACTCCAATGAATCATAAGACAGCAATGAAGTTGGCGCTGGCCTTGTGCCTGGCGGCATGTGTGGCATTTTCCACTGCCGCCGCCGACGAAACGCCGGAGCTTGAGCTCAAGCCCTGCGCGATCGAACTGGTCGACGGCACGACCGTCAAGGGCCGGCTCGCCGCGCAGTTCGAGATGGATAAGCACCTGATCGTGTATTCGCCGCGCCTGGCGACGGTGCGATCCTTCCTGAAGGATCATGTTCACACACTGACCGTGGACGGCAAGCGGGAGCAACTCAACGCCAAGCGCGCGCTGACCGACGACGAAAAGGCCCTTGTCGGCCAGACCGCCTGGCCGGACGAGCCGCCGACGAAGGGCCCCAAGCCCGCCTATACGACGGAGAAGTGGCAGAAGCCCGAGCGGTTGTTGGTTTGGGCAAAGCCGGGCAAGAGCGGCACGTATCTTGAGCCGGGCAATTGGCTGGCTAACGGCCAGGTGCTCTCTGAAATGAAGACCAAGGAAACCGGCCTGGAACGCGACTTCAACCGCGGGCCTGCCACGGGGGGCAGGCAGACGGACATTCTGTTTCCGGCCTGCGCGAGCAAGTACCAGGTGCGGGGCGTCGCGCACCACCAGAGACAATCCTTCATGGCCAGGCATATCACCGTCGAGAGCAATGCCTCATTCCAGCACAACCTCAGCGGCGGTTTCGGCAACTTCTGGGTGACACCGACGGGATCCTTCAACGGCGGCGGGAACGCCATCTTTCGCGGCGCCAAGCACACGTTCCTGCTGAACGGGCTGCCCAGGACGAGTCTGAAGCCGATCTCGGACGTGAAACAGATCGAGGCGAAGAACCTGGCTCGGAAGTGGTGCCTGCGGAAGGATGATCCCGCCGCGTCGATGGAGATCATCGGCGGCGCCGGTTCCGGCGACGAAACCCACGTCATCCGCGGCCACATGATCCTCTCCGACAACAGCGCGCTGCTGTTTGGGGCGCGGTGCATCTTCCATGTCTACGAGGGCGCGATTCTGCAGCTCCAGTCGGGGTCGGTCTTCAGCATGATCGGCGAATGCACCTATCGCCCGGATATGAGGATTCTCGGCACGCTGCAGGCCGGCTCGCCCGGGCGCCCGATCGACCGTGACGTGTTCGTGGGGCTGGGCTTCAAGGACCGCGCCGACGCCATGCAGCACAAGTACCACGGCAACGCGATCAAGTATGCGCTGATCGTGCAGAAGGATGCCCAGTTACGGGTCTTCAGCAAGGATCCGTCGAAGGCCCGGCTCGTCTTCGCGCATCACGGGCTTCCGGGCGATGGCGAAGAGGGTATGCCCAGAAAAGACAAGCAGCCGGAAAAGTACAGCATCTACATGGGGCTGCCCCGGCTGATCGGGGCCGTGTTCCTCAACGATCCGCAGCTCGACGGCGTGGTCTTCGACGACTTCCACAAGGGCGGTATTCTGCTGGGGAATCCGAGTGTCCGGTCGAAGTGGAAAAACGTGGTCTTCGGCCCGGGAAATGAAGGAAAGCCGGAGGAGTTGATCGGCAAGGCCGACCCGGTGAAGTTCGCACACCAGGGAAGGAACGACAGGTAGACGCGCAATCGAGCCCGGGGTCGGTCTATGGCGTGAATAGCAATAAGGAGAGACCAATGAGTCATGAGATGACAATCAAGTTCGCACGGGCCCTGTGCCTGGCGGTATGCGTGGCATCTTCCGCGCTTGCCGCCGACGAAACGCCGGAGCTTGAGCTCAAGCCCTGCGCCATCGAGTTGGTCGACGGTCGCGTGGTCGAGGGCCAACTGGCCGTGCAGTTCGACTTGGACGATCACCTGATCGTCTACTCGCCGCGTCTGGCCACGGTACGGAGCTTCTTGAAGGATCACGTCCATGCGCTGAGCGTGGACGGGAGGCGCGAGCAGCTCAACGCGAAGCGCGCGCTGACGGAGGAAGACAAGGAACTGCTCGGCCGTATTCAGTGGCCCGACGCCCCGCCCGCCGAGGGACGCAAGCCGGCCTACACGGCGGAGACGTGGAAGAGGCCGCCGCAGTTGATGGTCTGGGCCAAGCCCGGCAGGACCGGGAGGGTCAAGAACCCCGCCAATTGGTTGGTCAACGGCAAGCCGATGACCCAGTGGCCCCGCGCGGTGGGGCATTTCTTCGGGACGAACTTCTTCAAGCCGGACACGACGGATCTGCTGTTTCCGGCCGCGGATGAGCGGTACATGGTCCGTGCCGCCCGCGACCGCTTCCACGTGCGTCACCTGACCGTCGAGCACGGCGGCGATATCGACATGCCGCTCAACGTCTGTACGGGCAACATCTGGATCAGCCCCGACGGCTCCTACAACGGCGGCGGCGGGGCCAACCTCGGCGGCGGCCGGCACACCTTCTTCATCAACGGCCAAACGCACGACGGTGCGCTGCCGCAGACGCCCGAGCAGTTCGAGGCGCTGATGGACGCGGCGGTCTACTTCGCCCGCAAGTGGGTCGTCCGCAAGGCCACGCCCGAGGCGTCCATCACGCTCATCGGCGGGTTCAAATCCGGCGACGAGACGCACTGGATGCGCGGCGTGACGATCCTCGAGGAAAACAGCGTCATCTCCGTCGGTCCGCGGTGCGTGCAGACCATCGGCCGCGACGCGACGATGATCTTGAAATCCGGTTCCGTGCTCGGCAAGAACAGCGGCAACCAGGCCTACAAGAACGACATGCGCATCAAGGGCACGCTGCTCGCGGGTACGCCCGACCAGCCCATCACCCGCAATGTCTATCTCGGCATCAGCATCAAGGACAGCCGCAGGTCCGTGGCGACCGAACACGCCCGGAAGTATCACGGTGGTGGAGCGAACACCCGCGGCTTGACCGTCGTGCCCGGCGGGCGGATTCGCGTGCATACCCGGAACCCCGACGAGGCGCGGCTCTACATCACCTGGCACGGCGTGCGCACGACCAGTTACGGCGACGACGGCACGCCGAAGGATTACTTTGAACAACTGCCCGCGGCCGAACGCACCATCAACGTCAACTTCCTCGGCGACCAGGTCATCACCGACGTGGTTTTCGACTGGGTTGGCGAAGGTGACATCCGGCTGCTGAATCCCGAGATCCGTCGCAAGTGGCGGCGCATCGGCTACGGCAGGCACAACACGGCCGGGGATGAGGCGCTTTACGCGAAGTTCGAGCCCGGCGAAGAAACGCGCGAACAACTGGCCAACTGGCGCAAGGAACTGGAAAGGCCCGACGAGGGGCGCGTGGCCGTCACCGCCGGCGGCGTGATCGACGATCGCTACTTCCGCATCCTTCCCTCCGGCGGCACGTTCGCCGCCGGCGAGGAGGTCGCGGTACGCCTTGACTGGCTGGGCGATCCGGAAGGCAAGGTTCGCTACTCGACCGACGGCAGCGAGACGGGCGAGGGCCGGGGGACGGTCTATGACGGGCCGATTACGATCACCGAGACCACCACGATCAAGGCCGGCTGCATCCAGTACCCCGGCCCGCACTTCCAAAGGCAATGGCGGGAATACGAAGACACGTTCACGTTCGTGTCCAAAACGCGGCGCCCCGATGAGCCGACCGAGATTGAGCCCGGCGTGCTGGTGACGGTCTACGACGACAACCCGCTGGAGCGCGGGCCCGAACGTCTGGGCAAGCCGCTTGCCGTCGAGGCGCTGGATTCGCTGACACCGGCGTTGAGCCGGGACGGCGGCAAGGCGGGGTTGATCTACACCGGCTATGTGCAGGCCCCCGCATCGGGCGTCTGGCGGTTCTACACGGAGACCGCCGGTCCCAGCCGCCTGTATGTCGGCAAGCGGCTCGTGGTCAACAACCACCGACGCCACCGAGACGACGAGACGGCCGAAAAACGCCAGTACCTTCAGCCGCAGCTCGAGTCGTGGGGGTCGCTGAAGCTGGCGGCGGGCAAGCACGCGATCCGCCTGGAGTGCTGGTATCCTGAGGATGAACTGCTCAACGTCTGCTACGAGGGCCCCGGCGTGACCAAGCGGACGATTCCCGCCGACGCGCTGTACCGTCCGCGGCGCTGGAATGCGGTTATCACGCCGGGCGGCGGATTGCACGAGGGGGGCGAGGCGGTCGAGGTGCGTATGAGCGTCGACACCCGCACCGATGCGTCCGGCGTGACGGTGCGCTACACCTTGGACGGCACGGAACCCACCGCCAAGTCGGCGGTGTACGAAGAGCCGTTTGCGATAGAGAAGGACACCACCGTCCGCGCCCGCTGCTTCCGCGACGGCGAGCCGGTGCCGGGCAAGCCGGCCACGGCCAGGTTTTTCTTCCTCAGCGGCCTGGACGACGCGAAGCCGGGCCTGGTCTACCGCGTCTATGCGGGCGGCTGGAACGAACTGCCGGCGTTCGACGAACTCGACCCGGCCGACAGCGGCACGGCCGAGCGAATCGAGATGAACGTAACCGATCTCGGCAGCAACTTCGGCCTCGTGTTCAGCGGCTACCTGACGGTGCCGACGGCCGGGGAATACACGTTCTACACCAGCTCCGATGACGGTAGCGCGCTGTATATCGACGGCAAGAAGGTCGTGGACAACGACGGCGCCCACGGCATGCAGGAGCGTAGCGGTACGGTCACGCTCGGCGAAGGACCGCACCTGATCCGCGTGGAATACTTCCAGGGCATCGGCGGCAGGGGCTTGGAGGTCCGTTGGAAAGGCCCGGGTCTCGACAAGCAGCCAATCCCGGCCGACATGCTGAAGCATTAATGCGTGAAGACGCAGTACAAAGAGACCGGCCTCTTGAGGTCGGACACGTTGGAAACGAAAGGCCGAAAGGACATCCCCTGGGTGGTTGAGAACGTCCTGACGGATATGCAGATCGCCGTCGTACATCGAACGTTGGAAAGCGGTCGACAACGACTGCCATCATGGTTCACGGGGATGCGTTGGCGACATCCG
>JAAAPH010000095.1 GCA_009908415.1 Bacteroidota bacterium | reverse complement strand
TGCCGGGGTTCGGGTTGGCACTCAGCGTGACGACCTGGGCCGGAGCCGGGGGCGGCACGACGGTGACATTTAGCGTCTCGGAGGCGGTGTTGGCCTCGTTGCTGGCGGTGAAGGTGACCGTGTACTCGCCTTCCGCACTGTAGGCGTGCGTGGCGGACGAGCCCGATCCGGTGGTGCCGTCGCCAAACGCCCAGGTGTACTCAATCGGCGTTTCGGCGTCTTCATTGATCTCGGCCGAAAAGCTGCCCTGCTCGTTGGTCTCAAGTGAATCGGGGCCGTTTACCGAGAGGACCTCGACAGGCGTTGGGCTGCATCCGGTGGCGAGCAGGCCGGCGGCCAACACGAGAAAGGGAATCCAGAACGGAAGCGATGTGCGTTTGTGCATGGGTTTGGAGCGTCGGTGGGTTGGATGAGCTGGCGGACGAGAGTGTGTGAAACGGGGTGCGGAGGCTGTAAGCTACAAAATATTCCAGACAGAGTTTGAAGCGGGCAGCGGCAGGTGCCTCTCATACGTTCTCTGGCTCAAAGGCCCCGCTGGATCCGATTCGCGATCGGCGAATGCCCCCGACACGCTCCTTCGGACAACGTATGGATACCCACTCGCTGGCGGGGAGGGAGAAACGTGTCGCTGTAAAATAAAAAGGCGGACCCGCTCTTTTGAAAGCGAGTCCGCCTAAGCAGACCAACAGGTCCACGTGTTGTGCATCGAGCGCACGGGAATTACATGCCGCTCTGCACCGGAATCGAGTCGACACGACGGAACTGATCCGTGCCGCCCTTCTTGCTGGTGACGCCCTCGACCTGACCCATGCCGGTCGCGTTGATGCGCGAGGAGGCGATGCCGTTGTCCTGGTAGAACTGGGCCACGGCCTGGGCGCGGTCGTCGGAGAGCGACTGCGTGTTGCGCTCAAACGGCGAGGCGTACCCTTCGACGCGCACGTTCAGATTCGGGCACTGGTCGATGATGTCGAGGTTCTCCTGCAGCGCCTGGCGGCCTTCCTGCGTGAGCGTGCTCGAGTTGCGATCGAAGAACGACGCGTTGAACTCGGTGATCTCCGTGCAGATGGCGGCGAGCGCCGGCTCGACCTCGACCGACACCGAGCGGCTGTCCTGCCCTTCGTCGTTCGAGACGTTGAGCGTCACTTGGTAGGTGCCCGGCTCGTTGTAGGTGTGCGTCGGCGAGGACGACTGCGCTGTCGAGCCGTCGCCGAAGTTCCAGCGGTAGTTGACGGGCGAGTCGCCGCGAACGTTGCTGGAGAAGCGGACCGGTTCGCCCTCGGTGCCCGGATTCGGGTTGGCACTCAGCGTAACGACTTGCGCGGGGACGGGGGGCGGGACCACCGTGATGCTCAGCGTCTCGGAGGCGGTGTTGGCCTCGTTGCTGGCGGTGAAGGTGACCGTGTATTCGCCTTCCGAGTTGTACGAGTGCGTCGTCAGCGAGCCCGATCCGGTGTTGCCGTCGCCAAACTCCCAGCGGTACTCGACGGGCGTCTCGGCGTCTTCGTTGATCTCGGCCTCGAAGGTGCCCTGCTCGTCGGTCTGAAGCGAATCAGGGCCGTTCACCGAGAGGACCTCGACGGGCGTCGGGCTACAGCCAGTGACAAAGAGGCCTCCCATCAGCAGTAAAAGGGGAAGCCAGGCGTAGAAAGGTTTGGGTTTCTTCATGGGGTCGTATCGTAGTATATTCGTGGATTAGCGAGGGATCGAACCCGTACGAAGCAAAAACGGGTCTCAGCGAAGCTAGCGCGTCTCTCTGGTAGGTTGCAACCGTTCTTCCGAGTCGTCTCCGTCAGACGTTAAAGGTACATAGAGACTTCCACAACCCGAAGCTGAAAGGCAATGGCGGAAGGATGAAAAGATTGTGGAACGTTTTCTGAAAACCGTATCGTACTTCTCGGTCGGGCCCAGGACGGAGTCTCCACACTATCAATCAATCATAGGAAAAAAGAACCGAGCCGGCAACAAGTTGCAAGCCCGGATCAGATACGCACGTGTAACGGGCGGGGCCCTTACAGCGCGTTCACGTGCTTTTCAAGCTTGCTCTTATAGTTGGCCGCTTTATTCTTGTGGATAATACCCTTCGAGGCCAGGCGGTCGAGCCCGGCTTTCGCCTCGTTGAGTAGCGACTGGGCTTCGGCCTTGTCCTCGGCGGCCTCAACCTTCTTCATGAGGGTGCGAACCTGGCTCTTCTGCGATTTGTTGTGCAGCCGTCGCTTCTCATTTTGGCGAACGCGTTTGACGGCAGACTGGTGTTGTGGCATGGTTCCTGTGCTTTCCGTGGTGCAAAGAGATAAAAGGCCTTTGCTTAAAAGCGAGTTTGGAAGTATGTTTCTCGTGCACGAGAAAGTCAAATTCCCGGGGATCCCGTCGTCCACCTCGCATCCCCTTCTGAAGCCGTGTGTCGCGGCGCCGACCGCGGCCTGGGGGAGATGACGTTGCTCCGACTCAGGAGAGCGTGCTCGTGCCCCACCCATCAGCTATTCGTCTCGTGACCATGTGGTCATTCCTGTCAGAATTTACGAACAACCTGGACGGTACCTATACCGTCGTCGTCATGGACGAAGAGGGCGTCGACCAGCCGCGGCGATATCAGGTGCATCCCAAGCGGGTGCTGACCGCGTGGGGGGGGTCGATGGCACTCGCCGCGCTTTTCATGGTGGGGCTCGTTGTATTTACCCCGATTCGGCAACTCATTCCGGGGTACGGCACCGAGGCCATCCGGCAGGCCGCGCAGCGCAATGACAGGCGCGTCTCAGCCCTCAGCGACTCGCTCCGGGCGCAGCAGCAATACATTCAACATCTGCGGAGTCTTATCACGGGGGAAGTCGACTCCTCTTCGGTTTCAGACATTTCGCAGCCTCTTCCGGCACAGGATGAGGCCCCGTCGGCCGTTCCGGTGGCCGTCACGCCGGACGCCAGCGAGCTACATCCAGCGCGGGCGCGGCTTGTCCTCACGACTCCGGCCCGTACCTTGGGGCCGGCACCGCCGCCCGCTTGGCAGCGAGCGCTCAGCCGCTTGCAACTCCCGATGCGGCCGCCCGTCGACGGGTTCCCCACCCGCGGGTTTGACGCCCGCTCCGGCCACTATGCGGTCGACATTGCCGTGGAGTCGGGAACGCCGGTGCGTTGCGTCGGAGACGGGTACGTAATCCTCGCAGACTGGACGCAGGACGGTGGTTACACCATTGCGGTACAACATGCCGACGGGTACATTTCCATCTACAAACACAACAAGCGCCTCCTCAAACGCGTAGGCGATCGCGTGCGAAGCCGAGAAACAATTGCCATCAGCGGTAACACCGGCGAAATCACAACGGGACCCCACGTGCATTTTGAGTTCTGGCGGAACGGACTTGCACAAGACCCGGGTCAGTATTTTGTTGGTTGGTGATTCATCCTTTGGATTACTTTTATCCATTTTGTTTTCTCCTTTGGATGAGTGGCGACGCAATGCCTCCTTGGGGCCGCTTGCTTTCATCCTTCAGTCTAACTCGCAGTCTCCATGGCACTCTTCGGCAGCGAAAAGAAGCGAAAACCTATGGCAAAGCAGAAAGGCGCTATCCCGCAGCAGATCAACCTCGTAGGTGAAGGCACCACGTTCGAGGGCACCCTCCGCGCCGACAGCGACATCCGCGCAAGCGGTCGCGTCGTGGGGCGGATAGACGTGAAGGGCAAAGCCATCGTGGCCGAAGCCGGGATGGTTGAGGGGGAAATCGTCGCGACGAATGCCGACATCGCCGGCAACGTGCAGGGAGAGATCCGCGTAGAGGAACAGCTCGTCCTGAAAAGCACGGCCCGCGTTGATGGCACGATCGAAACGGACCGCCTCGTCGTCGAGGAGGGGGCCATCTTTACCGGCGAGTGCCGCATGGGCGAGTCGAAGCCCCCGGCTGCGGGCGACGAGGACGCGTCTGACGTGGACGCCGCCGACGAGCGTCCACCGCAACCGTCCGAGACCGCACGCTCGTCGAGTGATGTAGGGACGGCCCCTACCGCCTCGGAGGCCAAGTAGCACGCCGCGCGTCAGGGCTCGCTGCCGTGCCGTAGACCAGAGGGGGAATGCACTGTGACTGCCTCGCCGGGCCGACGTGAGGAGCGCGATGACGCGGGCATGCCGAGTTGGCGGCGCAGCCTCGGAGAGGCCGGGCCGTACCTCGGGCTGGGAATGCAAATCGCGTTGAGCATGGCCTTCTTCGTGGCCCTTGGGTACGCAGTAGACCGGTGGCTCGGCATCCTTCCGTGGGGCACCATTACCGGCGCACTGGTTGGGATGGCTACCATCTTCTATCACCTGCTGCGCGTGCTCGATGAGATGAATCGCATCTCGTCCCGAAAAAAACAGCAGCAGTCCTCCCCACCGGATCAAAAAGGCGCGGAGCCGGACGCGTAACACACGGCACCGAAAAGAGCCCGCGGGGCGCCGTCATGCCCTGTGTAGCGGCGTCAGGTGCTTTCATTTATTATTCACCGCGGCCTCTCCGCGTCTTCGGATTCTTGTGTTTAGCTTTGCGTTGGAATTTCCTCATTGAATGATACAGCAACTCCGACAGACGCATGCCCCCTGACGTGTGGCTGAGTGCTGGCTTAGGCACAGGCATTGGGGTGATATACGGCGTCCTCGCGCTCGCGGGATATCGGTACGCTCTTCGCTTCCGTGGAAATCGGTTCATGGCGCTGGCGCTGGGCGGCATGCTCGCACGGATGATCGTGGTCTTCGTCATGGTCCTTTCGGTGGCCATGCTCGTCCCGCTTCATGCCATGAGTTTCACGATATCCTTGGTCGTTGTTGTTATCATAAGCCTTATATTGGAAGTCGTGGCCGTACTGCGCTGGCTTCGGTCCGCTAAAGGATCGTGACCACCGACAGCGTGCACCGGGAGCGGCCGTGACAAGGTGGGCGGTGGCCTTGATGAATATGCTCCGTCCTCATGAGATCGGAACCATTTTTAAGCAGCTCATGGAGAACATGAAATTGAATCCCCTCCGCTGGCTTGCCCTCGTTGCTCTCGTCGTTGGCCTGCTGGCAGCGGGAGCCCCTGCCCAAGCCGCCGAGAGCGACGGCAGCGGCGACCCCAAGGCGGTCCAACACTCCGCCGATGGCAACTACCTCAACTTCGAGCCGTTCGGCGTCATCGAGCTGCCTCGCCTCTTCTTAGCACGCACCGCCGAAGGCGGTTTCACCTTCGACGCTTTCGCAACGACGCACGCCGCGCTGGATCATGGCCCGTACACGTTAGGCGACGGCGAGGGCGGCACGCTGACCGACGCCCAGGTGGATGCGTCCTTCAAAGATCACAAGCACCTCTACTTCCCGGTCAAGCGAGCGCAGGGCTCGATCATGGTTGACTTCTCGCTGACGCGCCACACCGTTTACGTTTTCCTGGTGGGCCTCATTGTGGTGGTCGTGATGCTGCGCCTGGCGGCCAAGTACAAGCGGGGCGTGGGCCGCGAGGAGGCGCCGCACGGCACATGGCAAAATCTAATGGAAGTGTTCATCGTGTTCTTGCGCGATGAAGTGACGAAGCCCACCATCGGCGAGCGGTGGAAGACCTATTTCCCCTACGTCGCCACGGTCTTCTTCTTTATTCTGCTCGGCAACCTGATTGGGCTGGTGCCCTGGGGCGTAACGGCCACCTCCAACATCATGGTGACGGGCACGCTGGCCGCATTCACGTTCGTGCTCACGCAATTTGCGGGTACGAAAGAGTACTGGCAGCATATCTTCAACCCGCCCGGTGTGCCCGTCTTCGTAAAGCCGTTTCTGGTGCCGGTTGAATTTATCGGGCTCTTCACCAAGCCCCTTGCACTTGCCTTCCGTCTCTTTGGTAATATGCTGTCCGGTCACCTAGTGATCGTGAGCTTGATCGGCTTAATCTTCATCTTTGCCGCGCAGCTAGGGACCGGCGTGGGCTACGCGACGATCTTCATTAGCGTGCCGCTCACGGTGTTCATCTACGTGCTGAAGTTGGCCATCTCGTTCATCCAGGCCTACATCTTTGCCATCCTGTCGGCGCTCTTCATTGGCCTTGCCATCGAGGAGCACGAGCATGTGGGCGAAGAGCACATTGGGATCGAAGAGGACGACGAGCGCCGCCGCGCCGAGATTGAAGGCGACGGCGTGCCCGGCCAAGCCGAAGAGTTGCAGGACGTCCTGGACGAAGGCGTTACGGAAACGACGCCCGTGGTTTCGGAGCCCGCCCGATAAGGCACTCCTGAGTGCGGCCACGTCAACGCATCCGCTACCTCGACTTGCAGTACCAACCACCCGACGTACTTCTCTTACACCAAACCATCACATAAAACGAAATGGGTAACGCAGCATTAGCATATCTTGCCGCAGGCATCGGAATCGCAGGCGCGGCGCTGGGCGCCGGGCTCGGCATTGGCCGCCTGGCCAGTTCCGCCATGGAAGGCACCGCCCGCCAGCCCGAGGCCGCTAACGAAATCCGGACGACGATGATTATCGCCGCCGCGCTGATCGAGGGGGTCGCCATTATCGCTGAGATTGTCGCCATTCTGCTCATCGTGCTCACCTAAGAGTGCACGCCCCCACGCGCCGGCTCCACGGGCGCGTCGCGGCTTCCGTTGCGCCTTCGGGGTGCGCGGACCCGCCTGCGTCCTCGTCCGAACCGAGCCCGCAACGTCGCACCCGCTCGGCGGCCGACGGAGGCAGGGCACGCGTCGCATCTACCATCCTGAACTGAGCTACTGTCATGTATCTCTCGTTGCTACTTGCCGCCGTGCAGGCGGAGGTGCCTGAGGCGCCGACGCCCGACCTGCTCGCGCCAAACGCCGGTCTTGTGTTCTGGACCGCGGTGACCTTTGGGATTGTTCTGTTTCTCCTGTGGCGCTATGCCTGGGGGCCGATCGCGAAGGCGCTGGAAGAGCGCGAGGAAAACATCAGCAGCTCGATCCAGCGGGCCGAGAAGGCGCTGGCCGAGGCCAAGCAGGTGCAGGCCGACAACCAGAAGGCCCGCCGCGAGGCCGAGCGCGAAGCCCAGCGCATCCTGCGCGAAGCCCGCGAGTCGGCCGAAGCACTGCGCGAGGACGAGGTGGAGAAGACGCGCGCGAAGATCCGGCAGATGCAGGAGCAAGCGCAGGCCGAGATCGAACGCGAAAAGCAGGGCGCTCTGGAGGAGCTGCG
>JAAAPH010000284.1 GCA_009908415.1 Bacteroidota bacterium | reverse complement strand
ACTACGTCCTCCCTGCGGCCGGGGCGCAGCCCAAGACTACGTCCTCCCTGCGGCCGGGGCGCAGGCGGGTACATTACCATCCATGAACGCGTGCATGGAGAGCCTCCTGACGTGACCGCTATTGAGCCCTCTGACCAAAACGAACGCCGCCACACGCATGGCCGACCTTCCCATCAATCAGAAGACCGAGACGACCTCGATCCGCCTCACCGAGGCGCCGCTGGACACGGCCGCGGTCGATGCCTTCCTGCGCACCGAGGCCGCCGGTGGGCTCACCCTGTTCGTGGGCACGACGCGGCGCTGGACGGACGGCCAGGAAACCGTCCGCCTCGCGTACGACGCCTACGCCCCGATGGCGGCGAAGACGATGCGCGCCCTGGCCGATGAAGCCGCCGAGCGCTGGCCCGTGCTCCGGGTGGCCGTGTGGCACCGATTAGGTGAGGTCCCGCCGCCGGAGGCGAGCGTGATGATCGGCGTGGCGTGCGCGCACCGCGCGGCGGCGTTCGAGGCGTGCCGCTGGCTCATCGACACGCTGAAGGTGCAAGTTCCCATCTGGAAGCGCGAGCACTACGCCGACGGCACCACCGAGTGGGTGCAGGGCCAGACGCCGGATGGGCCGCGGACGTAAGGTGTATCCGTACACGGCGCTCAGCCGCGCGGGCGAGGCGTTCGCCGCGGCTGAGCGCAGCCGCCTGTCGACGGCACGCAACCGGGGAGCGGCCGCTCCATCACCACCTCCGGACCGGGCGGGGGCTTGAGCAGTAAGGGGTGAACGGAATCGTAGCCGCACAATCCATCCATCAAACCGAACACACCATGGCACAGCAGTGGGACCATCCGCCGGAGATGCAGATCGACACGGACACGCATTATCATGTGACCCTCGACACGGAGAAGGGGCCCATCGAGTTGGAACTCTATCCCGAGCACGCTCCGCAGACGGTTAACAACTTCGTCTTCCTCGCCGAGGAAGGCTTCTATGACGGCGTCACGTTCCACCGCGTGATCGACGGCTTCATGATTCAGGGGGGCGACCCGACGGGGACCGGCCGTGGCGGGCCGGGGTATCAGTTCGACGACGAGCTGGAGGACAACCCGCTTTCGCACGAGAAAGGCGTTCTCTCGATGGCCAACGCCGGGCCCAACACGAACGGCAGTCAGTTCTTCATCACGCATGCACCCCAGTCGCACCTCGACGGCAAGCACACCGTGTTCGGCAACGTCATCGAGGGACAGGACGTGGTGGAGGCCATCGAGCAGGGCGACGCCATCGAGAGCGTGACCGTCGAGTCCGCATAGCGCCCGCGGAGCGTCATCCGTGCTCGGCCGACGCGGGCGGCTCGGTGGGCAGGTGGAACGCGATCCGTGTGCCCTTGTCCACGGCACTGTCGATGTCGAGCGCGCTCGCATGCAGCTCGGCGATCTCGGCCGCGATGGAGAGGCCGAGGCCCGACCCTTTGGGGGTCCCGTCGCCGTCCCGCTGAATCTGATAGAAGCGCTGCGTGACGAGCGGGACCTCGTCGCCGGGCATGCCGCGCCCGGTGTCCGCAACCTGCACGTGCACCCGATCGCCGCGTAGCGAGAGGTCGATGTACACCTGCCCGCCCTCGGGCGTGTTGCTGAGCGCGTTGTCGACGAGGTTGGAGATAAGCCGCTCGATGAGCCCAATGTCTGCATGCACTGCAGGGAGGTCGTCGTCGCGGTCCACCGCAAGCCGGACCCCCCGTTCTTCGGCCTTCGGCTGGAACTTAACGGCGATGTCGTGCACGAGCTCGGCGATGGAGAAGGGCTCGATGGAGGGCGACACCTGCTGGGCGTCGAGGCGAGACAGCTCGTGGAACTGGTCGGCCAGACGGTCGAGCCGCTCCGTGTTTTGCAGGATGGTCTGCAGCGCCTGGTCGACCGCGGTTGTGTCCCGGTCGGAACGATTCAGCAAGCGTTCGGCGTGGCCGCGGATGGAGGTGAGCGGCGTGCGGAAGTCGTGCGAGACACTGGCCACGAGCTCGCGCCGTGCCTCGTCCGTTTGGCGCAGCGCCTCTACCTGCGCGGCGATGGTATCCGCCATCTCGTTGAAGGCCTGCCCCAACTCGCCGATTTCGTCGTCCGGGGTGGCGTCCATCCGCTCGTCGTGGTCGCCCGCCTTGAAGCGGCGCACCACGTCGGTGAGGTTGCGGAAGCGGCGGGTGAGCAGGGCAAACAGCGCCACGCCCACCACCCCGGTGAAGCCGAGCACGATGAGGAGGCTGAGGCCGAGCGTGCGCACGATGTAGCTGTTCTGCAGCATGCTCGCCGCGGATCCGGCCGCCTTCCCGCGCAGGATGACGTACACGTACCCGGGCGCCGCACCGGCCAGCGCAACCGGGGCCGCCGAAAACACCTTCGGGTCGGACGGGTCGCATGGGTAGTCGCCCCAGATAGGAAGCGGCTCGCTGTTGTTGAGCAGGGCCTGAATGGGAGCGGTCGAGACCTGCTGGATCTGGACCTCCTCGCTCGCTGGCGAATGGGCGAGGATGCGGCCGCCGCCGTCCAGCACGTACAGCTCCAGGGACGGGTGAAGCATGGCGAGGTGCTTGCCCATGCTGCGCACGCTTGCTTCGTAGGCGCCCGCGTGGAGCGAGTCCTGCAGCTCGTGGGCGATGTTTTGGGCGAGCTCTCGGTTCAGCTTCTGCTCCACCTCGCTGATGAACAGGCCAAAGTGGCGCACCGTCACCCACGCGCAGAGGAGCACCAGCGCCAGCGCGAGGATCAGATACAACATCGAGATGCGCCCGTAGAGGCTGCGCAGCGGCGTTCTCATGTGCTTAGTTCATCCGGTTCGGCAAAACGATAGCCCACACCCCATACCGTGCGAATGTATGTGGGGGCGGAGGGGTCGGGTTCAATCTTGCCGCGCAACCGGTTGATGTGCGTGTTGACGGTGTGGTCGTACCCGTCGAATTGCGTGCCCCAGACTTCGGTGAGCAGCTCGGTGCGGCTGAACGCGCGGCCGGGGTGGCGGGCAAACAGCAGCAGCAGGTCGAACTCCTTGGCCGTCAGGTGGACGGGCTCGCCGTCGCACGTCACTTTGTGGCGTTCGGGATAGATGGTGAGGCCGTCGAACTGCAGGGCGTCGTCCGTTGTGCCCGGGCTCCGGTTCTGTGTCCGGTCGGCCGCGATCCGGCGGAACAGGGCCCGGATGCGGGCGATGAGCTCCGAGGCGCTGAACGGCTTTGTGATGTAGTCGTCGGCGCCGAGTTCTAGGCCGCGCACCACGTCGCGCTTCTCGGCCTTGGCCGTGAGCATGACGATCGGGATAAACGGATCGTCCGCGCGGATGCGACGGCAGATGTCGAGCCCGTGCAGCGAGGGCAGGCGCAAGTCGAGGATGACAAGGTCGAAGGCTTCGTCCCGGTAGGTATGGAAGCCCTCCGCGCCGTCCTGAGCCCAGTGCACGGCATGGTCAAGCTCACGAAGCTGTTCCGTCACGAGCTCACCGATCTGCGGATCGTCCTCGACAAACAGCACGCGGTATGACGCATCCATGGCTTGCAGCGATTGATCAGCACAGGCAACCATGTACGATAACGCACATGATGGGGAAAAGAATCACGACCCGCTAAACTTTTGCAAGCGGGAGACGGCTTCCATCGCCGAAACCGGCGCGCCAGCGTGATCGAATCGTGAGGTGTGTAAGGAGGGTGTGACGTGATCAAATCGTGATACCATGGTGTGGCGTGGCGCCTAGCGTGTAGCGCATGCCGAACGATCTGATTCCAATCAACCATGAAAGAATGCCATGCAGCACTTCACGCGACGCTCCTTTTTCCTCCTCGTAGCCCTGGCAGCAATCGTCGCGGCCTGCGATAGCAATGGCATGGACGATACGCCCGTGACCAACCGCTTCCGCGTCGAGATTGCCAACGTGCAGGACGAGACGCAGGGGGCGCCCTTCCCGCTGCTGAAGAGCGGCGCCTTCGACACGCGCGCGGGCTCTGGCGAGCAGGGTCCGGTGCGCCCCGGCGAGGCGTACGAGATCACGTTCACCGCCGGCCCGAACGCGCTGCCCGGTGTCGGCGCGCAATTCTCGTTCGCCACCATGTTCGTCCAGTCGAACGACCTGTTCTACGCCTTCGAGCCGGGTGGCATCCCGCTCTTCGAGAGTAGCGGCACCCCGGTGGGGCTGGACGCGCCGGCGGACGTGACCGATGAGGTCGCCCTCTGGGACGCCGGCACCGAGACCGACGAAGCGCCCGGCACCGGCGCCAACCAGGCGCCGCGCCAAAGCGGCCCAGACACCGGCGCGGACGAGAACGGCACCATCGTCCGTGTCGAGAACACCGATAGCGACCCGGCGCTCGAAGACAGCGGCTTCGAGTATCCCCCCGTGGCCGACGCCATCCGCGTCACTATCAGCAGCCAGGAAGACGACGCCTCGGGCGCGTATGCCTTCACCGTACGCATCGAGAACGTCGGCGACGAGACCGGCACGCAGGTCAACGGCGCGCCCCTCGTGATTTCGCCGGGCACCTACGCCGTGCACTTCGACGAGACGCCGGGCGGCGACGACGTCGGCTTCTTCCCGAACGGCGCAGCCGCCTCCGACGGCATCGAGGCCATCGCGGAAGACGGCATGCCGGGCCCCCACGCGCAGGCGTTGAGCGCGCTGACGGGCGTGACCGTCCCGCTTTCGCCAGGCGCGTTCGCCGTGCACACGGGCGACGTCCCCTTCTTTGCCGATGGCGACGCCGCCGGTCCGGGCATCGAAGACATCGCGGAGGATGGCATCCCGGCCGCCCTTGCCGACGCGCTCCCAGACATCAGCGGCGTGCAGTCGAGCGGCGCCTTTGGGGTGGACGGCGGCGCGAGCACGACCATCGGCCCGATTGGCCCAGGGGGCAGCTATACGTTCGAGATCGAAGCCGCCCCCGGCGATCGCTTCTCGTTCGCCACGATGTACGTGCAGTCAAACGATTTATTCTACGCCTTCGCCCCCAGAGGCGTCGCGCTCTACGACAGCAACGACATGCCCATCAGCGGCGACGTGACGAGCGAGGTCGCGCTTTGGGACGCCGGCACGGAGGTCGACGAGGAGCCGGGTGTGGGCCTCAACCAGATCATCCGCTCCGCGCCCGACACGGGGCCAGACGAGGGCGGCACGATCGTCGAGGTGCAGGGCCAAGACGACGGCTTCACGTATCCGCCCACGAACGAGATCATCCGCGTCACCATCACGCCGCAATGAGCCGACGCGCTCGTCGAGGCCAAAAAAATCCCGCGAGGGAGCGCTGTAACACCGCGCGAGTGCATCCCACGGAGGAACGAGTCTCTTTGGCAGCAAACCCTTGAATGGTTATGCAAGAACGACTGCGCATTGGATTCGTTGCGGGCGCATTGGGCTCGCTCGCGATCACCGTTATCATGCTCATTATGCAGCTGGCGATGGGGGCGACGCCCATGTTCGTCGGCACGTACCAGAGCGTATTCGGCCCATCGAGCTTGGTCGTGGCCGAGCTGGTAGGCGGCGTGCTGTTCGTGCTCAGCGGCGCGGCCTGGGGCGCGCTCTTCACGGCGCTGATCAAGCAGCCGACGCTCGTGAAGGGGATGGTGTTTGGCTTCGTGCCGGCGCTCTGGCTCTGGCTCGTGGTGGCGCCCGTCATGCTCGGGCAGCCGGCCTTCTTCGGTTTCCAGGTGCCCAAGTTGGTCCTGCCCTTCCTCTTCAACGTCATCGTGTGGGGCAGCGTGACCGGCTGGTACAGTGCCGAGCGCGTACCGCAGGCCTCGGTGGCCTCGACGGTCTAGCGGCGCCAGGAGCCGACGCGCGGCGGGACTGGCTCGCAGCGGAGGATGCCTTCCGGGGCGGCAGGTGGAGGCACATGCCCTCGCCCGCTGCACCCCATCATCCGGCTTCTTCGGCGGCGGCCGGCGTCGGCATCCAGACGATAAAGCCGATGGCGACGAGGCCGAGGATCCAGCAGTAGTGGACGGTGCCCGCGATGGCGAGCGGCGAAAGGCCAGCCAGGGAGGCGCCGAGCAGGTGCTGGGCACCGTATGGCAGCGACCCCTGCGTCACGCACGCAAAGATGTCGAGCACGCTGGCCGTCCGTTGTCGCGAGATGCCGCGCTCGTCCGCGATGTTGCGCGCCACGTCGCCAGCCAGGAGGATCGACACCACGTTGTTGGCCGTGAGGACGTCGTTGAGGCTCACGAGTGCAGCAATGCTGAACGCGCCGGTGCGGCGCGCATTGGTCTGGAGGCGATCCGAGAGGTGCGTGATGGTCTGGATCAGCCACGCGAGGCCGCCCTGCCGCTTGATGAGCACGCTGAGGCCGCCGATGAACATGGCCAGCAGCATGATCTCAAACACGCTCTCGAAGCCGCGGTAGATGTCGGCGGTGAAGGCGCCCACGCTGTAGCCGTCCGGCGCGGCGAAGCCGGCCACGCCGGCCAAGAGCACGCCGCTCGCGAGCACCACGATGACGTTGACGCCGGCCACGGCCAGCACGAGGACGAGGAGGTAGGGCACGACGAGCCAGGGGGAAGCGACGGATCCCTCGGGAGCCGACGCATTGGTGCCCAGCACGAGCAGTAGGGCCACGGTGGCCCCTGCGGCCAGCAGCGCGATCCACACGTTGGCGAAGAACTTGTCGCGCATTGAGCACTCCTGCGTGCGCGTCGCGGCAATCGTCGTGTCCGAGATGATCGACAGGTTGTCGCCGAACATCGCGCCGCCAATGACGGTGCCCACCGCCAGCGGCAGGTTCATCCCCGTCGCGTCGCTGAGGCCGACGGCCACCGGGACGATCGCCGCCACCGTGCCGTTCGAGGTGCCCATGGCCGTGGAGATGAGGGCCGAGATCATGAACAGGCCCGGCAGCAGCATCCAGCCCGGGATGAGCGCGATGCCGGCATTCACCGTCGCGTCCACTGCGCCGATGGCATCCATCACGCTGGAAAAGGCGCCGGCCAGCAAAAACACGATGCACATCGTGATGATGGTGAGGTCGCCGATGCCTTGCAGAAACGCTTGGATGCGTTTCGTCAGCGGACCGCGTCCCATCCAGAGGGCCAACCCGATGGCCGGCAGGATGGCGACGGGTGCGCGGAGCTGATAGAACGCCCGCTCGGTGCCCGCCCACAGGTGGTACAGCCCGCTGCCGAAGAACAGGCTCAGGAATACAACCAACGGG
>JAAAPH010000300.1 GCA_009908415.1 Bacteroidota bacterium | reverse complement strand
GGTGGCCGTGATCTTGGAGAGCGTCCGCACGGTGAACGCGGAATATGGCCCCTGGCTGCGCGGCGCCGAGTGGGTCTTTACGGTGCTGTTCACCATCGAGTACGTCTTGCGGCTCCTCTGCGCGCGGAGCGCCTGGCGATACGCAACGAGCTTCTTCGGCGTGGTCGACCTGCTGGCCGTCATCCCGACCTACCTGAGCGTCCTCGTGCCGGGCACGCAGTACCTGCTGGCCATTCGCCTGCTGCGCACGCTGCGCGTCTTCCGCGTGCTCAAACTGGCCGAATACCTCTCCGAGGCCAACCTCTTGATGCGCGCCCTGAGGGCCAGCCAGCGCAAGATCACGGTGTTCATCTTCACCGTCTTTACGCTCGTCGTTATCCTCGGCTCGCTCATGTACCTGATCGAGGGCGCGGAGAACGGCTTCACGAGCATCCCGACGAGCATCTACTGGGCCATCGTGACGCTCACCACCGTGGGCTATGGCGACATCTCGCCGCAGACCGTCGCGGGTCAGATGCTCGCCGCGCTCATCATGATCATCGGCTATGGCATCATCGCGGTGCCCACGGGCATCGTGACGGCAGAGATCGCCCGCGCCCAACGCGACGCCATCGGCGCCGAGGCGGAACTGCGCTGTCCACAATGCGGCCTGCGCGACCACGACGCCGATGCCGCGTTCTGCAAGCACTGCGGCACCCGCCTCCCCACGCCCTAGCACGGCTTCCACGATGTGCCTAACGTAAAGAAGCACATGTATGAATCGAGGAATTGGAGAGACGGAGAAACGATGTATTGCTCCGCCGCACACGTCGACTCCTCGAAACCCCGACGCTTCGTCTCATTCTCCCCGATGCCCTGCGTTCAACAGAACACCAAACCAATCTACTGAACCGGCACTCAACACTTCGATTTCCCCCTCCCGATCTATGCTGCTTGACGACGTTTGGACGCTGCTCGAAACCCGCGTCTTCCCGGAGCCCTCTTCCGACACGCTGTTCAACCCGTACCACACCACGCACGCCACGCTCGACCGCCCGGATGCGGCGCAGACGCGCCGCACCAACCTGCGCAACTGCTTGGCTTGCTACGCCGCGCGGCCGCCGCTCTTTCTGCTGGCCGAGGCGCCCGGCCCGTGGGGCTGCCGCTTCTCAGGCGTCCCGCTCGTGAGTGAGTCGCAGCTGGCCGACCCCGACTTCCCGATCGACGGCACCCCGACGAGCCGCGCGGAGGAGCCACACCGCGAGTACAGCGCCTCCATCTACTGGCGCGTGCTGCAGCCCTACTTCCCTCACTTTTTCACCTGGAACAGCGTGCCGTTCCACCCGCACGACGCCGACGACCCGCTGACGATCCGCACGCCACGCCGGAGTGAGGTAGCGGGCTACGAAGACGTGCTCGCCGACCTGATCGACCTGCTGCAGCCCGAACGCGTGCTGGCCGTCGGTCGCAAGGCCGAGCGGGCTCTCAACGAGATCGACGCCACCTGCACGTACGTCCGCCACCCGTCGCAGGGCGGGGCGAAGAAATTCGAGGCCGGTGTGCGGGACATTTTGGTACAACATGGACTGATGCCGGTTAGCGAATAGTGCTGGTGGCGATGGAAGGGAGGGTAGCAAGCCGGGTTTGGGTCATTGGTTCGCTGACGCACACCGTCACGTGTTCGCTGTGCGAACGTCATTCGTTGCCCGACATACCCTCCATGACGCGCCGCCCCCCAAGAGGACTTCACCATGGGTACTAACTCACTTTGTTCGTGTCGCCTCGCTGCGCTCAGGGCGCAGGTGCCCTGACGCGAGCGCAAGCGCGCACAGAACCACTCATGACCATTCCCTAACCCCATGACCCCGACCGATCGCTGGCCCGCCATTCTGTTGCGCTTGCAGGCTGAAGAGTGGCAGCGTGCCGCCGACCTGGCCGCTGCGCTGGGGGTGAGCGAGCGCACCATCTACCGCGACATGCAGGCGCTCGACGACGAAGGCGTCCCGATCCGCGCCGTGCCCGGCAAGGGCTATCGGCTGCGTGAGGACTACCTGCTCGCCCCCACGGCCCTCACTACAGATGAGGCCGTGATGCTACTCGTGGGCAGCGCCCAGGCGGCCGAGCACGTGGAAGGCCGCTACCGCGCGGCCGCGCTCTCCGCCCGGGCCAAACTGGCCGCCCCCCTCCCCGACGCCGAGCACGAGCGGGCCGGGGCGCTGCAGAGCAGCCTGCGCCTCGTGCCAGAGCGTGCCTTCGGACGCACCGCGGCCGGGCAGACCTTGCATACGCTCCGCCGCGCCCTCGTCGACGGTCGCAGCATCCAATTCGATGAGCGGCGGGCAGGCGGCACGCGGCGGACGATAAACCCGTACGGGCTGGTGCACCGCGCCGCGGCCTGGCACCTCGTGGGGTACGACCACGACGCGGACCGCGTCCGCCACGTGCGCGTCGACCGCATTACGGATCTGAGGCTGCTCGACGCCACGTTCGAGCGCCCGGCCGGGTACCACACGCCGCTCGGTGGCGACGCGCTGCCGGACCAGACCGTGCGTGTTCTCTTCAGTGCCGAGGTGGCGTCGACCGTGCAGGCCGCCTCGTCCGTGCACGTGATCGACACCGAGCACCGCCCCGACGGCCGGCTGCTCATGACGCTTCGCGTGCACCACGAGCGCGAGGTGCTCCCCTGGCTGTTAAGCTGGGGCGCGGATGCCTACGTCGTGGAGCCGGACGCCCTCCGCCGCCGCCTCGCGCAGGAGGCGCAGCGCGTCGCCGACCAGTACCGCGAAGCCCCCACGTTGATGGAGTAGTGATGGCTGCTCCCGTGGGTCGCGTCAGGAAGGCTTGCACCCCGAGAGTACTTGCTCCCACCGGTCGCAGCGCTGGCGCGCGCCGTCACGTGTTCGCGCTGCTCACGTCACTCGTAGTTCGGGCGCGACCATCCGTGACGCGCGTGTATGCGAGCACGCGACCCGCCTTGACGCAACCGAAGGGCGCTCTCTCTAATTCACCCGCACGATCTTTTTGGATGCCGTGAAGTCGCCCGCACGCATGCGGACGAAGTAGACGCCGCTGGCGACCGGGGTGCCGGAGCCCGTCGTGCCGCGCCACTGGATCGTGTGGAAGCCGGGCTCCATCGGGCGGTCCTGCATGAGCGTCGCGACGCGCTGCCCTAGCGTGTTATAGACTTCAATCGTGACGGGCTGCTTTTTCGGGAGGCCGTAGCGGATCGTGGAGCCTCCCCGCGTCGGATTGGGATAGACGTCGGCCAGCGCGTACGTGGCAGGGAGGGCCCCGGCGGCTTCCAGCTCCTGTTGCACGTAGGCGTGCTGGCCCACGATGAGGCGCATCGACCGCTCGCGCTGCGTG
Organism: Bacteroidota bacterium; assembly: GCA_009908415.1. Taxonomy (GTDB): domain Bacteria; phylum Bacteroidota; class Rhodothermia; order Rhodothermales; family Salinibacteraceae; genus JAAAPH01. The sequence goes on along the minus strand of JAAAPH010000300.1, from coordinate 3,822 downwards.
TTCACGTCGTCGAGCGTGTAGCGGGGCGTCGTGCGCAGATTCTGCGAAGCCTTGTTGTACTCGTCCAGGAGCCACACCTCAAAGGATTCGGGCACCTGCGCGAGTCCATCGAACGAGAGCGTCACCGGGTCGCGCCGCGTGGTGTGCACCGTGAAGGGCCACGCCACGCCACGCGCCGGCTCGTTGCGCACATCGACGAGGTAGCCGGTGGGCCCGCTGGCCCCCTCGGGGCGGAACGTAACCGACAGCCCTCGGCCGGGCGCAGGCGGCTCGGGCCAGTCCATCGCATCCACGCCGTCCTCGGCCTCGGCCGCGACGGCCGCGACGTTGTGCCGGTCCGCCGACGGGCCCGATCGCCCGGCGATGCCGATCGACCAGCTCCAGGCGCTGCCGGCCTCAGCGGCGAGCAGCTTCGACTGCGCGCTGCCAGCCGCAGCCGGCAACACGGGGTCGAAGGCAAGCACATCGTCACTGCTGCTCTCGATGGCGAACCCGGAGAACGGCGGCAGCGTGGCGTTTGCATCGGTGACTGCCTCCCAGCTGCCGGTGTACCGATACAGCGCCACCGGGTCGCCGCTCTCGCGCTGCAGGTTGGCCACCGGAAGCGGATAGTTGAACGGGTTGGCCACGTAGTTCCACCCCTCCACGAGATCGACCTCGAAGGGCGTGTCGATGCGCAGCACCTCTCCGGCCCCGGTGTCGATGGGATCCGACGCGCCGCGCACGATGAGCCAGAAGGCCTGGCCGGGCGTCATGGCGGCCGTGTTGCCAAACTCGGGCGGCGTGGCCCCGTCCTGGCGCGCGCCCTCGAAGAAGCGCCACTCCGTGTTGTTGTACTCGCCCAAGTTGTCCTCTAGCACATCGCCCGGCCCAGCGGCGTCGGGTTGCATGGGAACCGAGATGAGCCGATACGCCGATTCGCTCGTTCCCGTTGGCTGTGCATTGCTCTTCGCGATCCCCTCGCCGTCCACGCGCACCGGGAATGAGCTGATACCGTTGGCGGGCGCACGCGCCGTGTTGCCCTGCGCGTCCTGCGCCTCCACGTAGAACGCTACGCCGCGCTCAGTCACTGCCTCGGCCGGAATCGCCCCCTGGTACACACCTTGGTCCGGCGTCAGCGGCGCGGACGCGAACTCGGTCTCGTCCCCCGTCCGGTAGAACAGTGTCACGGTCTCTACCTCGGCAGCGCGATTCACCACCTCCACGTCTTGGATCGACGCCGCTTCACCGGCCGGCAGGGCATCGGAAAGCTCCTGCGTGAGACGGACGAGCAGCGCCACGAAACCAAGATCGGGCGATGGGTATCCGCTGTAGAGCGTCAAGGTGCTGCCCTCCTGCGTGCCGGCTGGGGACACCTGCCCGGCAGCCGCCGTGAGCTGGTATGAACTGCTGCTCACCGTTCCACCCGCACCTCCGATGGTCGACTCCTGGAGAACAAGGCCGGACTGCGCCTGTGCCGTGCCAACCACCAGGCTGCCGAGCAGAATGAGCGTGAGAAAACGTTGCATAGATTCGGTTAGGTCAGAAGTCACAGAGGAAAAGGAAGCTACCGAGGTGAGTCGCTGCCCGGCGGCGGCGCGGCAGCCGCTCCGGATGCGGACTGGAGAAGACGCTCGATCCGAGCCATACGGTCTTCGAGCGCATCCATCTCGTGCCGCAGTGCGTGAATGGTTCGTTCTTTAGATTTGATGGTTTTCTGCTGTGCCTTCGTGGCCTCGATGAGCACGGCCGTCAGCCTTGCATAGTGCACGGCGCGGGCCCGACCGCTCTCGTCAAACTCGACCAGTTCGGGCAGCACCTCGGCCACCTCTTCGGCGATGACGCCGACATCGGCCTCGCCGCTCTCCGTCCAGTCGTAGCGCACGCCCCGCAGCTGATCGACGAGCGCCACTGCGTCGTCCAGCGTTCGCACGTTCTCCTTCCAGCGGATGGAACTGGGGGATCCATCCGTCTCCGAAGAACTAAACAGGCTCGTCCATCGCATCTCTCCGTCGATGAATCGGAGGTAATTACCGTCGCTTGGACTATTGGCGGTGTTAAGCTTTTCAGCAGCCACGACCCCCCGCTGGATCGCAGCCGCATCGACGGCCTCGTCGGCTAACTCCTCCTCCCCAACCGCGTCGCGGTCCAAATCGTCGGCCGTCAGCGCGTTGTCGGCGACGGTCGCGCTGCCGACGGCCTCATCGGCCAGTCCCAGGGTGATCGTGTCCTCCTCATCGCTGGCTACCGTGACTCCGTCGCCGGCTAAGGCGATCGCGCCCTGCAGCCCCTCTACACTCGTCACGCCTGCAGCACCGGTCGCCGTGATGGTGATCGTATCGTCTTCCTCGCTCACCGCTACATTGCTTCCCCCCTGGAGGCGAACGTCGCCGCGGCGGCCGTTCAGGCTCAGCACGGCAGCGTCGTCCGCCAGCTTGGCGGTGGGAATGCTTTCGTCCGGGATGCGAAGCGGCGCCTCCCCCGTCCCGTCACCAGCCAGGGGCGCCTCGGCGACCACGCTCGGCTCGCCGTCGGCGCCGGTCGCCGAGATGACCAGCTCGTTGTCCTGCTGCGTGATGGTTACATTAGTCCCCTCGCTGAGGAGCACCTCATCGGTCACCCCGTTGATGCTGCGCACCGCGGTCTCATCGGCCAGCTTGGACTGCGTCACGGCACCGTCCGCCAGTGCACCCGCGCCAATCGCGCCGTCGACCACGCTCTGCGCCTCGCGGGCGAAGGCCGTGCTCGTCATGCGCGTGCGCGGCAGCGTCTCCCCGTTCACGGCGACCTCCAGCCACAGCTGCTGGCGGTTGTCGAACAGCGCGTCCGGCAGCGGCGTCTGGCTGCCGAGTGGGACGCTGAAGCGGCCATTGGTCACGGCCACGCCCGTGTAGCTTTCCGACCACCCCTCGCCGCCTGGGAGCGGAGTGCCGTCGCTCTCGGCATCGAAAAAGCGAAAGGCCAGGTCGACGGGATCAGTCACCGGATTGCCGTCGGCATCGGCCAGCGTGCCCTGGTAGGTGATCACCTCGGGCACTTGCTGGGCCCAGGCCGGAGCCGCCCCCATCATCAACGACAGGAGCAGCGTAGCGCAGGCGGCAAACAGCGGACGGCGCAAGGAAGGCGTAGGCATAGAGCGAGTGGGTTGATCGAGAGTAGCATGATTCATGGGAGGGTGGAGCGGCGGTCCGCTCCGGGTTGGTCGTTGAAGGTCGCGCCGCGGTTCCGCCCGTGCAGGGTGCCCCCAGCCCGCTGCTGGATCCGACACGGCGGCGTGCGACTATCCGGGGGCCCATGCGGGACGTCAGCTTCCCGGCGGCGTGCCCGGCGGCGGCGGAAGCTGCCCGGGCCCGGTGGGAGGTGTGGTGCCGCCCCCGCCGTCGTCGCCCCCTCCTCCGCCTTGGCCGAGCGTCACGAGGGTGACCACGCCGCCTACGGCAATGCTGCCGAGGATAGAGAGCCAGGTGCTCGTGCGGCTAAAGAATGGCGTGCCGTCGTCTTCCATCGGCGGCTCGTCCGCAGGCGGCGGCCCCTCAGGCTGCACCTCGCGCTTTACGATGGACACGAGAGAGACGTATTCGGGCGGGTCCTGGATGGGGTCCGCCTCATACTCCGGCTCGCGCCCCAGAATGTTGACGATGGCCGCGCGCGCCTGCTGCAGCTCGTTGAGGCGAAGATGCGCGAGGCTCATCAATCGGTAGGCGCGCACGGCCTGCTCGTTCGGCACGTCCTGCTGGTCGAGGCACGTCGCCACCCGGTTGATGGCCTGCTCAAAGTTGGCATTCAAGTAGGCCTCCTCCCCGGCGGCGATGGCCGCTTCGCAGGATGTGCTGTCTTGGGCCA
>JAAAPH010000531.1 GCA_009908415.1 Bacteroidota bacterium | reverse complement strand
AGGGGGGAGCGCTCGTCGGGGTGGTCTCGCTCAGCGACATCGTCCAGCACCGCAGCACGGAGTCGCCTGCGACGGAGCCGTCTGAGGACGCGCCGCCCGCGTTCTACCAGCAGGGGCCCCCGCCCCTTCACGTGCCCGACACTCTGCCGGACACGGCCTCTGCACCCACCGTGCAGGACATCATGATGCCGACGCTGTTCCGCGTGGACGAAGACACGCCCGCCGCCGAAATTGCCGACAAGATGATCCGGGGACGGCTGCATCGACTGCTCGTCGTGCGTTCCGGCAGCCATCGCGACGTGGTGGGCATCATTACGACGCTCGATCTGCTCCAGATCGTCCGTGACATGGCACCGAGCGAGGGATGAGCCGGCGCAGGGCGGCGCGCTCGCGCCCGCCCAACAGTACCGGTGCCGCATTGGGCGGGTGAGTAGCAGGATGCATGGACCGCCCCGTTCCTCATGCATTCGACTCCCGGCTCGTGGCTCCCGCAGGCGGCTTCCGGTCAACGGATGGGACATTGATTGGGGACGTTCCCCGCGCCCTGTTCTCACCACCCCTCGCGCTCGCGCAGCATGGTGATGTGCGCGGCGTGGTGCCGGCCGTGCCACGCGTACAGCGCCAGCGCGTCCTCCAGCGTCATGCGGCCACTCTCTGGATGGTGATACGCCTGCTCCCACATCGCCTTTGAAAGCGAGCGGCACAGCCGCACCCACCGGGCATGGAGGGCGTCGAGGAGCGCGAGGGAGGGAACGACGGACATGTGGCGGGCATCGTCGAATTCGGCCCACCCCTCCTCGTCGTACGTCTTGATCGACGGTTCGTCCTCGGTCAGGGTCCACCGGAAGCGCATGTAGCCGTTCATATGGCTATCGGCCAGGTGGTGAACGACCTGTCGCACCGTCCACCCCGCCGGGCGGTACGGCGTGTCGAGACGAGCGTCGGTAAGTCCGGCCACGGCCGTGCGCATGGTAGCCGGAAGCGCCTGCATGTGCTTCAGGTACCGGGTCCGGTCCGCGGCTGAGATCGAGGCGGGCGGCTCAAACGGACCGATGGGATACTGCCTTTCTGAATGCGCCATGGACCGAGTCGCGTGTCCGGAGCAGAGCATGCGGGTGCGCAATCTACAAAACCATCCACCGGATTGCACGGCACCGGCAAACGGTCCAGAATGCCAGGAGCTCAGCGTCGCAGCGCATCGCAGGGGCGGGTAGACTGGTGAGGCAACCGCTCCGCTACTTCTGTTGCTCATCGCGGCGCCAGGACGTGAGCAGGGCGTGCCCCGGCCACGGCTGCCCACGATGAACGGCGTAGGCCGCGCCGGCCACCGCCATGCTGAGGGCCATCAGCGCGTCGAAGACATACCCGAGCCCAAAAAGCACCGGCGCCGTGAGCGCCCCCACGAGGAAGGCGGTGTCGGCCACGTAGAGCATAAACCGCGTGTTGTCGGCATCCGACGCCATAGCTGCACGTGCTACTTCAGAAGCACCATCCGATGCGAGGCCATCGACTGCGGCGTTTGCAGCCGCACGAAATACGTGCCGCTTGGCAGACTGCCGGCGCGAAAGGCCTCTTCGTAGTAGCCGGGCGTATGCGTGTCATCGACGAGCGTCTTCACACGCTGGCCCGATAGATCCCATACCGTAATCTGAAGGGATTGCGTCGCGCGCACCTCGTACGCAATCGTCGTCGTCTCGCTGAAGGGGTTCGGGAAATTCCCAATGAGCGACGCGTCGCGTTGGTCGGGGGCGCCGAGACCAATCTTGAGCGTGCCGGATACGCGCTCCGTCCCGTCCTCGAACTGCTGGCGGATGCGATAATACACGACCTGGCCGCGCACCTTATCGTCCGAGAACGCGTAGCGCGGAACGCGCCCCTCTCCGCTCGCACGCGCCGCCTGGGGACGGACGCGTCCGACCACTTCGAAGGATTTGCCTTCCACCGAGCGCTCGACAACAAAAGCGTCGGTCGCCGGGTTCTCCGCACTCCAGCTGAGCTCCACGACGGCATCGTCCACGGCTGCCCGCAGGTCGCGCAGCGATGCCTCGAAGGACAGCCCCGCGGGGACGCGCTGTACACCGCCCGGCCACGCCGCGACGAGATCCTGCGGCGGCTCCTCCTCAAACCGGAGCTGGACGCGCTCGGCGTCGGGCGCATCCGGAAGCGCACGGCGCGCCGTGCTGCGAATCGCCGACGCCGACCGGGCCGCCGGCCAGAACCGAAGTTCATCGAGGACGCCGGAATAGGCGAGCGACCGATCGGGCGAACGGTCGGGCGCCTCCGACACGACGCGCCCCCCCACGGCAAGATGGGCAACCGTTGCGGGTGGCAGGGCGACGTTGCGCAGCGAGTCGACCGGGCGCCCCTCCCGCAGCAAGGCAAGACGGCGCTCTTCGGCGTGGTACACGATGGCGATGTGATGCCATCGCCCATCGGCAACCGGGGCGCGCGTCGTCAGGGATTCGTGACGCCCCTGCTGGCCGCAGTAATACCGCAGGCGCCCGCTGGCGTCGATCATGACCTCCAGCGGGTAGGCGTCATTCTCGTTGCCCGACCACGTCGTCAGGACCACCTCATTCAACCCGGTCGTCTGCAGCCAGAACTCCACGGTGAAGTCCTCACCGCCCTGCAGCCGGGGAAGGCGATCGGGACGCAGAAGGATCGGTGCGCCGGCGGCGAACGCAAGCGCCTGGTTGTCGGTCGAGGTGGCGCGGCGGACCGACGCGGGGTCGGCCTTCACGCTCACCGGCCGGGTGGTGCGCTGCCCTTCCTGGACCGAGCGGTACCCCATGGGGCCGTACGTAAAGGGGACCATCGACCACGACGCGCGGCCTTCGGCTTGCCCGACCTGCACCTGCAGGACGACTTCGTGCGGACCCTGCTGCGCCCGAGCCAGGACGACGGCGTACTGCCCGCTCTCTTCTGCATCGACGCGGCGGACCTCCGCGGCGACGTGCTCCGAGCCGTATCGCAGCACCACAGCCCGATCCAGGATCCACCCATCGGGCAGGCGAACGAGCCATCCATCGACGCTCGTGCTTCCTCCAGGGGCGGCAAAGAGATTCACCGACGTGCCCACCGTGTATGCCGGGGCCGTCACCGGATCCGGCGTCTGGCCACGCGCCGTCTCGCCCTGCGCTACAACCAGCAGCACGGCACAGGCCGCGATACAGACCGTCTGAATGACGCGAGACAACATCATTGGATGATGGTGAATGCAAAGGAGGCAAAGGAGCACAGGGACGATGTTCGCGCCAGGTGGGGCGTGCCCACGGTACGGATCGACCTCATCTCGGCTCCCAACCCGTCACAAACACTGCTCCAGGAAGCCACGCGGGTCCAGCGATCCCCGTGGCGGTGGGTTTGACAGCATAACGAGTCCCCTCCTCAACCACAAGGCACAGACGCCAAAGACGCGGGGACAACGGTCTCCCTCTTTGTAGCTTTGGATGAACCCGCTATGCGTCTTTTCTCCACGCTCCGCCCACACGGGCCTGCCGGCGGCGGGGGCGTGATTTCCTTGTAACACTCCCTGTGGACCGCATCAAGCCCGAGCCGCAGGATGTTCGTGCACTCCGTTTTTACCGCATAACCAGCCGGCCTGCCCATGAGTCATTCTTCGTTCCGTGCGATCCTCACGTCCATCCATCAAATGACGCCGCGTGTGAAGCAATACGTGCTCCAGGTGGACGGTCACACGTTCGATTACAAGCCCGGCCAGCACACGGTGCTTTCCTACGGGCGAGGCAGCGACATGGTAGCCCGCCCCTACACCCCCGTCACGCTTCCGGGCACCGACAAACTCGTGCTGGGCATCAAGGAGTATGAAGGGGGCGCGATGTCGGGGTGGATGGACCAGCGCACCCCAGGCGATACGGTATCCCTCCGCGCGCTGACGGGCAACCTCTTCCTGCGCAACCTGGACGACGATGTCGTGTTTCTGTCGACCGGCACGGGCATCACGCCCATGCTCGCCATGCTCCGGCACTACCTGCAAGACGGGACGGGGCAGGCCACCTTTCTGTACGGCGAGCGGACCCAGCAAGACCTGATGTTTCGCGAGACGCTCGACCAACTCGATGCCAGCCACGAGGCGCTCACCGTCGCGTACGCGCTGAGCCACGAAGACTGGGCCGGCCGAACGGGCCACATCCAGCTACACCTCGACGATGTGTTAGAACACACAGTGGACACCGACTTCTACGTTTGCGGTGTGCCCCAGATGGTGGTGGATACACAAGCGGTCCTTGCCGAGCGCGGGGTACCGGACGAGCGCATCCACACCGAGGGATGGGAAGAGAATGCGGTTAATGAGTAGCCGCCATCAGGCGGGACGACGACGAACGCGAAGATGAGGCGACGAGGAGGCGACGAGGACCCGTCAGCATGTCGCCCTGCTCCTCCTCTGCCACGCCCCGCCTCTCATCACGCTTCGCCGGGCTCCAGGTACTGGTTCAGGTAGGTGCCCAACTCCTTACGGGCGCGATGCAGCCGAACGCGTACGTTCACGGACGTGAGCCCTAACGCCTCGGCCGTCTCGGCGGTGGAGCGTTCCTCCAAGTCCCGCAGTTCGATAATGCGGCGATAGTGGTCGGGCAGTTCCTGCAGGGCGGCGTGCACGAGGCGCTTCCGCTCTTCCTGCTCCACCGTCTCCATCGACGCGGAGGTATGGCCTTCGTCGGCATGGGCGTGGATGTGCTCGATGGTGTCGTGCTCCAGGTAGTTGTGGCGCTTGGCCTTACGCAGGACGCCGTAGGCGAGATGGCGCGCGATGGAGAAGAGCCACGTCGAGACTTTGGACTCGCCCCGGAACCGGTCGATCTGCCGGTAGGCCTCGGCGAAGGTTTCTTGGACCACGTTTTCGGCCTCGTCCTTGTCGTTCAGGATCTTCAAGACGAAGCGGTAGAGCCGCTCGCGCTCCTGTTCGACCAGGCACCGAAAGGCCCGCTCGTTGCCTTCGCGCAGCGCTTGGACGTCCGGGGGTTCATGGGCAACACAGGGCTGATAGGGCGTTTCCATGGCGGTCGTAGAGCCTGATTCGAAAGCATCCGAAGAGGGCGAAGCGACGATGTCTCGCTCACCCACCAAGGATACTTCGCGCCCTAGCCGGTGTTATCACAAAAGTATAACAGAAGGATATAATCTTATAACCGCCCGGCGGAGCGCTGCCTGGGGCGCTACGACCGGTGCGCGCCGGGATCGATGCCGAGGCGGTCCATGCGGGAGAGCAGCGTCGTGCGGTTGACGTCGAGCAGGGCCGCCGCCCCCTCCGCACCGCCAACCACGCCGCCGGTTTGCTCCAGCGCCTGGATGATGTGTTGCCGCTGCGCCTCTTCCAGCGTGGCAAAGGAGGCGTCGGCCGGGCCGTGTCCATTGGTGATCGCGAGGTGTTCGGCGCGCACGAGCCGGTCATCGGTGAGAATCACCGCACGCTCCACGATATTGGCGAGCTCGCGCACGTTGCCCGGCCAGTCGTAGCGCGCCAGTACGGCCATCGCATTCGGGCTTACGCCCGTCACCTCCTTGCCCATGCGACCGGAGAACTTCTCGCAGAAGTGGTTGGCCAGCAGCGGGATGTCCTCCTTGCGCTCGCGGAGCGGCGGGAGCTGGATCGGGAAAATATTAAGCCGATAGTAGAGGTCGGAGCGAAAGGTGCCCTGCTCCACGTCCTGTTCGAGATCGCGGTTCGTCGCCGCAATGATGCGCGTGTCCACGTGGATCGTCCGGCTGCCGCCGACGCGCTCGAACTCCTGCTCCTGCAGCGCACGGAGGAGCTTCGCCTGCGTATCGAGCGGCAGCTCGCCGATCTCGTCGAGGAACAGCGTGCCGCCGTCGGCCAGCTCGAAGCGGCCCTCCCGCTGCTGGGTGGCCCCGGTGAACGCCCCTTTCTCATGCCCGAACAGCTCGCTTTCGATGAGGTCGCTGGAGAGCGCGGCACAGTTTACCTTGACGAGCACGCTGTCGCTGCGTTGGCTGCGGTTGTGCAGCGCGCGGGCCACGAGCTCTTTGCCCGTGCCGGTCTCGCCGGCGACGAGCACCGTCGTCTCCGTGCCGGCCACCTGATCGATGGCGTCGAACACCGTCTGGATGGCCGGCGACCGCCCCACGATCTCCTCGAAGTTGTACTCGCTCTTGAGCTCCTCGCGGAGGTAGTCCTGCTCGGACTTGAGCTGGGTGAGCTCTTCCTCGGCCTGCTTGAGCTCGTCGATATCGCGCAGGATGATGAGGTACTGCACCCCGTCGCCGAGTGGCACGGGGCAGAGCGTGGCCTCCACCGGAAACGTGGTGCCGTCCGTGCGGCGGGCGGACAGCCCCTCGGGCGCGGCCACGTACCGGCCGTTCGTGCCCGACGCGGCGCCTTCCGCTTCCGCATGCGTGTCGATGTACTGCTGGATGAGCGCGCGGAAGGCCGGGGTGAGCAGCGGCTCGATGGAGGCCCCCAGCGCGTCGTCGGCCTCGCAGCGGAAGATCTTTTCGGCCGCCGCGTTGAACAGCGTCACTTCCAGGTCCGCATCGATGCTGATGATCGCATCGATGGCGGCATCGATGATGGCCGTAAGGCGCTCCTGGCTTTCGCGGAGGGCCGCCGTGCGCGCCTTCACCTTCTGCTCCAGCTCGTCGTGCGCGCGGCGCAGAGCGGCCTCGGCCCGCTCCCGCGCGCGGCGCTCCTCGGCCTCGCGGAGGGCACGGCGGACGGCCGGCCCGAGCCGCGAAAGGCGGTCTTTCAGCACGTAGTCGGTGGCGCCCTGGCGGAGCGTCTCGATGGCGCGCTCCTCACCGATGGCGCCGGAGACGAACACGACGGGGACGTCCGGGCAGTGCTCCTGCGCGAGCCGCAGCGCCGTCAGCCCGTCGAACGACGGCAACGAGTAGTCGGCCAGAATAATGTCGGGGTCGAACGCACGCAGCGCCTCGACGAACCCATCCCGATCGGCCGCACGGCGGGCCGTGAAGTCCAGCTCCTCGCGGCGCAGTTCCCGCTTGACGAGCTCGGCGTCGGTGTCGACGTCCTCCAGCAGTAGAACGCGCAACGCCGCGTCGGCCGGGGTCGGGCCTTCGGCTGTTGGGGTCGACTCCGAAGTCGCCTTGCGCTGCGACGTGGACACGGTGTGGATGGCTGATGATGGATGAGGAGCGACCGTGTACCCTATACTGTATGACGCGACCGCGACAAGGTGCCGCCGGGAGGCACGGTCT
>JAAAPH010000125.1 GCA_009908415.1 Bacteroidota bacterium | reverse complement strand
CGAACGGAGACTTCATTTTTTTGCTCTGTCAGTTTCCTACGCACCGTTTCGGCTTCACGCTTTGTGATGTAAGGCGCTACGATCATGAGGCGATAGCGAACGCTACGGAGAGCCTGCTCGCAGTCGTCACGGCACGGGCTTTTATAGAGTTCAGCCATTCCGACTCGATTGTCTTGGCAGTGGATCTATGTGTTGAACTTAGTGTTTTGTCAGCTTATCCCGCATCCCCGCAATATCTTGCCACGGCACGGACGGGTAGTCATCTCGAAGTTCATCGGAGAGTTGTTTCACGGCTTCACCGATGATACTCAACTGACGGATTACAGCATCCTGCCGGAGTTCATCCGCTAGAAAGTCACGCTCAGTGAGGCCTTCGAGGTACCGTTCGATTCGCTCGATACTATCGAGAACGTGCCGAAGAAATACGGTATCGTCACGTGCCTTCGTCATAGACCGTCTGGACCTCATCGAGAATACGATCACGCAGATGCGGGCTGAGGGCCGCTTCCGTCACTAAGTCGACATCCCGCCCCAGGGCCTCGGCCATCTCGCGCTCAATGCGCACCAAATCGATCAGGCTTTTGCGCTGAGAAAAGCGAGCCAGCAAATCCACGTCGCTCTCCGGCGTGGCATCCCCATGGAGCAGCGACCCGAACAGCCCGAGGAACCGGATATCGTTTCGCCGGCAGATGGCAGCCAGCTTTTCTTGATCAATCTTTGCGGTGTGCATCGTCACCTGAAATGCCTATGAATCAGTGCGCGCCGTTCAGCGTGACTTCGATGGGGTCGGGGAAGACCTCGGCGAGGTAGCCGCGCTTGATGACCAACTCGCCCTTGTTGCCGCGGTTGGTGACGTCGAACTTCGTGGTGCGCACGATTTCGTCGCGCCCGCGGTTCGTCTGGACGCGGAGGCCGTCGCGCGCGGCGTCGGAGAGCGTCCAGCCGATGACGCGGTCGCCGTCCTCCAGCCGGATGGCCACCACGCCCTTCGCCGCGCCTTTGTACACCGAAATCTGATGCACCGGGAAGATGAGGACGCGGCCGTTGTGCGAGGCGAGGCACACGTTCTCGTGCCCGGCGGCGACCCGCGCGCCCAGCACCTCGTCGCCGTCGCCCAGGCGCATGTACTTGCGCCCCGTGACCGTGGAGGGCTCGGTAAACCCGTCGATCGTGAACCGCGTAGCCTGCCCCTGCTTCGTGATGGCGACCATGTACGGCGCGCCGTCGTACCCGTCGGCATCCTCTTCGCTGAAGAGCGTGCCCTGCTCGGCGGGTTCGGGCGGCAGGGCGTCCGGAAGGACGCGCTCGTCGAAGCTCACGACGCCCACGACGCGCTCCTTGTCGTCGAACGAGAAGAGCTTCTGCACGGGGTCGCCGTAGCCCGTGGTGCTCGGGATGTCGGCCGCTCGCGCCGTGTAGCAGCTCCCGTAGTTCGTGAAGAAGCCGACCGTGGCGCGCGTGGAGGCGGGCAGCACCCAGCCGACCTCGTCCCCGTCGCGCACGCGGATGCTCTCGATGTCGGTGTACGAGCCTTGGCGTTTGATCCACCCGTCGCGCGTGACGATGACGTGGACGTCTTCGTCGATGATGTAATCTTCTTCCGTGTACTCTACCTTCGCATCCGGACCCGCGATCTCGGTACGGCGCCCATCGGCGTACTCGCGCTTGACCGCGCGGAGCTCGTCGCGGATGAGCTGCCAGCGGGCGTCCTCGTCGGCCAGCAGCGCGCGGAGTTTCTCGGCCTGCGCCTGCTTCTCCTCCAGCTCGGTGCGGATGGCCTCGATCTCCATCTGCGACAGGCGGTACAGCTTCGTTTCGAGGATCGCGTTCGTCTGGTCGTCGTCGAGGCGGAAGCGGTGCATGAGCCGCTGCGCCGCATCCTGCTTGTTCTTCGACGAGCGGATCATCTTGATCGCCTCATCCAGCGCATCAAAGAGGATCGCAAAACCCTCGAGGATGTGAATGCGCTTCTCCAGCTGCTTAAGGTCATACGTCAACCGCCGCGTGACGACCTCCATCCGAAAGTCGAGGAAGTGACGGATCACCGTCGTCAGATCGACCCGTCGGGGCGCAGGCACCGAGGTACCCGTGCCCTCCGCGTTGCCCGCCTCGTCCTCGGCGTCGTCGGACGGGACGAGGCACGTCAGGTTGACATGGAAGCGCGTCTGCAGATCGGTGTGCTTGAAGAGGTAGGCCATCGCCGCCTCCGGGTCGGAGCCGCGCTTCAGCTCCAGCACGATGCGCACGTCGTCGGTCGACTCGTCGCGCACGTTGGAGAGCTGCGGGACGTTCTCGTCGGCGATGTGGTCGGCGATCTTCTCGACGATCTTGCTCTTGTCAACGCCATACGGAATCGACTCGATGATGGCACGGGTCTTCCCTTTCATTCGGTACTCGCCGCGCAGCTCGATGGCACCGCGCCCCGTCTCGTAAATCTCCTGCAGCTCCTCATCCGTGTTGAGGATGCGGCCGCCGGTCGGGAAGTCCGGCCCATGAATATGGTTCTTGACGAGCGTCGACGTCCGCGCGTTGGGCGATGCGATCATGTAGATGCACGCGTCGATCACCTCGCCAAGGTTGTGCGGAGGGATGTTCGTGGCCATCCCCACGGCAATACCGCTCGCGCCATTGACGAGCAGGTTGGGCACCTTCGAGGGCAGCACGACCGGCTCGGAGAGCGTCCCGTCGAAGTTCGGCCGGAAGTCGACGGTCTGCTTGCGGATCTCTTCCAGCATCTCCATGGAGAGCGGCTGGAGTTTGGCCTCCGTGTAGCGCATCGCGGCTGGGTTGTCGCCGTCGAGCGAGCCGAAGTTGCCATGCCCGTCCACGAGCGGCGCGCGCAGCGAGAAGTCCTGTGCCATGCGCACCATGGCGTCGTAGATGGCCTGATCGCCATGCGGGTGGTACTTGCCCATCGTGTCGCCAACGATGGTCGCGCTCTTGCGAAACCGCTTGTCCGGGTAGAGCCGCAGGTTGTTGAACATCGCATAGAGGATGCGGCGCTGCACGGGCTTGAGCCCGTCGCGGATGTCGGGCAGCGCGCGGCTGGTAATAACGGACAACGCGTAGTTGAGATACCGCTCGCGGGCGGTCTCGTGCAGCGGGATGGTCTCTGTTACGGGCATTCGTTTCTTTCAATAACGGATTTATCCAGTGCCAAACGTACAATAATATACAGGCGTGCCACCGTTGTGTCACCCGGTGGACGGTGGGCCCTGGCCGAGGCACCGCCAAGGCCACTCGCAGCGCCCTTTCCCACGCGGGGCGGCCCATCGCGCAGGGACGCCTGAAACGCCGGACGTTGCGCAAAGAGCGGCTGAAATGGTCAACGAGGTGCGCGGCGCGGCACGTCGAACCTGACCAGTTTTCAACTGGTCGGCCACAGCCTATTTCAACAGCCCGCCTTCCGCCCATCAATAGGCCAGCGTGAAGTAGTCCTCCTTCCGATCGGCGTGCAGCCGGAGGACGTTGGCCTTCGTCATGCTGACCAGCGTTTCGGACGCGCGGGCGGGTGGGATATTGGCGAGCTGCGCGTACTCCTCGACGGTAATGCGTCCGTAGTCATTCAGGTATCGCATGAGCAGCGACTCCTTCTCGCCAAACTGGACCGTCACCCCGTCCGTCCGCTTGCCGTTCTGCATGAGCTCGACGGACTCCGGGCTGGCCTCGACGCTCATCTCCCGCACGCGCACATACGCGGCACCCTCCGTGCCGTCAGAGACCAGCTTGTGGGGCTTCTCATGGCTTTCGGGCACGTTCACCACAATCACGTCGCGCCGTGGGGCAATGACCACCCGTTCGGTTTCATATGTCACCTCTGGCCAGCAGTGGTTCATCACCGCATGCCGCAGCATGAACTCCTCCTCGGCGGCATCGTCAACGCCCGTCAGCGTACCGTCGTCTCCGACCCCGAGCAAAATGCGCCCCCCGTCGGTATTCGCCAAGGCGATGATTTCCTTCGCGATCCGCTCGGGGCGAGGCACGCGGCGCTTAAATTCCAGGCTCGGCCCTTCCCCCAAAGCGGCCAGCTGTTTCAGTTCCTGAAGCGTCATTCGTCTGTGGGGCTGAATCTTCAGATCGCATGGTTCGGGCCACGACCACACTCCTCGACCAGGCGCTACGGCATCTCGTCTTGGAGTGCATCGGGCAGCCAGTTTTCGCGCTTGGCCGAGCGCGTCATTAACTCATCGACGGCGTGTTCGGGGGCTTTGTGTTCGAAAAGGATGGCGTATACAGCTTCGGTAATCGGCATCTCGATGTCGTAATGCCGGGCGAGGTCACGCACCGACTCGGTGGTGCGGACGCCTTCTGCAACCATGCTCATGGCGTCTTCGATGTCGGCCAGCGTCTTGCCCCGCCCGATTTGCTCGCCGACGTGCCGGTTGCGGCTGTGTGCACTCATGCAAGTGACAACCAGATCGCCAATACCGGCCAGGCCGGCAAACGTGGAGGGGCGTGCGCCCATGGCCAGCCCCAAGCGGCGTATTTCGGCGATGCCCCGCGTGATGATGGCCGCCTTCGCGTTGTCGCCGTATCCGACGCCGTCGCAGATGCCGGCTGCGATGGCCAGCACATTCTTCACCGAGCCCCCAATCTCGACACCCACCAGGTCGGTATTGACGTACACGCGCAGACGCTGCGTCATGAACACGGACTGAATCTGCTCCGCGATGCGCTCCGAGGGGGCCGAGGCCACGACCGTGGTGGGCTGCCCCTCGGCGACCTCTTCGGCGTGACTGGGCCCATACAACACCCCGATGCGCTCAGTAGGGACCACATCCAGCACTTCGTCCAGTACCTGCGTGGTCCGCTTCAACGTCTGGTTTTCGATGCCCTTGGCGAGCGACACGACTGTCAAATCGGGACGGGCATACACCCGGAGCCGCTCGGCCAAGTCGCGGACGGCCTGGGAGGGCGTGGCAATCACCCAGAAATTGGCGGAGGTGGCCGCCTCCTCCAGGTCCGACGTGATACGCACCGCCGGGGGAACCAGGATATTGGGCAGGTAGGTGGGATTGTGGCGCGTCTCGCGCATCGTCGAGGCTGCCTCCGGGCGCCGGGCCCAAAGGGTCACAGCACGGCGCGCCTGAGTGAGCCGGACGGAAAGCGCCGTTCCCCAGCTTCCTGCTCCCAACATGGCTACATGCCGTGCCATGGCGATCAATACCTCCTTGAAAGAAAGTACACACTGCGTTCGTCAAGGCAGCGGCGGTGATGGACGACACCCTACGGCCGTCCTACCGGGTGAATTCCGCGGAGGGCCGCTGCGCGCGGCGCGGTGGATTACAACTCGCCGCGCCCCCGCATCCCCTGCGCCGGCCGGAAAGAGCGGACCCGGTTTTCATTGCCCCGAAGCAGCCGCTTGATGTTGGAGCGATGGGCGAAGATGATGCCGGCGGCCATGACCGCCCCGAAAACAAGGAGGCTCGGATCCAGCGACTCGATGTCAAACAGGTACCGGCGGATGGCCACGGTCGACGGAAACGCAATTGCCGCGGTGATGGAGGCCAGCGACACGTAACGGAAGCTCAGCAAGACGACGACGAAGATGCCCAAGACGATCGCCGTGGTGATAGGCGTTAGCGCAAAGAGGACCCCCGCGGCGGTGTTCATACCCTTGCCGCCCTGGAACTTCGCCCAGAGGGGAAACATGTGACCCAGGATGGCCACGAGCCCGGCCACCAAGCACACCACAGTGGTGGCCTGCCAGGGCACGAGCCCCCACGTAGGCAGCGGGTCGATGCGGAGCAGCGGCGCGATTACGCCCGCCGCCAGAAGCCCTTTTCCGAGATCGATCACGGTCGAGACCACGCCCGCCTTCCAGCCGAGCACGCGAAACGCGTTCGTGGCCCCGGCATTGCCGCTGCCGTGCTCCCGCAGGTCGATGCCGTACAACACCTTGCCGGCCCACAGGCTGCCGGGAATGGAGCCCACGAGGTAGCTCAAAAGCATAATGACGACCACTGAAGTCATGGCGATGCACCCTGAACGATGAACGGTTGTGGTGAAGTCCTGGTACGGATGCCCGTGATGGGCAGATCACATATAGTACGTTAAGACGTTGGTGATGTGCCCTCACCTCCGGCATGATCGCGGACGTGTCCGATGACGGAAGGCGCCTCACCCGCCGCACGGAGCGTTTCCAGGGCGTCATCGACACGGGCCTCCGGGACGACGGCGACGAGCCCGATCCCTAAGTTAAAGGTACGCCGCATGTCGTCTTCGGGGACCTCGCCGCGGGTCTGAATGAGGTCGAATACGGCCGGTCGTTGCCAGGCATTGTAATCCACGTCGGCCGCCAGATCATCGGGGAGGACCCGCCGCGTGTTGTCGGGAATGCCGCCGCCCGTGATGTGGGCCAGCGCGTGGACCAGGTCGGCCTTGATGAGCGTTTGGATGACGTCAAGGTAGGAGCGATGCACGCGCAGCAGCTCCTCGCCCAGGGTTGCGCCGCCCAACGCGTCCGGCGCGTCGTCGATGGCGTACGCGTCGAAGAGCACCGTGCGAGCTAACGTGTATCCGTTCGTGTGCAACCCGTTCGACGGAAGGCCGATCAGCACATCCCCCACTTCGACCCGGCTTCCGTCCACGATCTGATCTTTCTCGACAATGCCCACAATGGTGCCAGCCAGATCGTACTCGCCATCGGCATAGAGGTCGGGCATCTCGGCCGTCTCCCCACCGACGAGCGCGCACCCGTTCTGCTTGCACGCGGTTACGAATCCGGCCACGACGTGCTCGGCCACGTCCGGCTCCAGGACGCCCGTCGCGAAGTAATCCAGAAAGTAGAGCGGCTGCGCCCCGCACACCGCGATGTCGTTCACGCAGTGGTTCACAAGATCCTGCCCAATGGTGTCGTGTCGGCCGGCGCGCACGGCCACCTTCAGCTTGGTCCCCACACCATCGATCGACGAGACCAGCACGGGCTGATCGTACCCGGTGAGGTCCAGCTCAAAAAAGGAACCAAACGCGCCAATGTCGGCGAGCACGCTCGGCGTGAACGTCTCGCGCACCATCGGCCCAATGCGGCGCACCGTTTCGTCGCCGGCTTCGATGTTGACGCCTGCTTCTCGATAGGTGGTCATGTGAAGCTTTAAGTCAATAGAGGTACACAGTCGATAAATCAGGACCGTCCGGCTGCCTTTCCGAAGACGGCCTGCAGGTTGATTTGCATACGCCGGAGAAGCGACAAGTCGAGGGCTC
>JAAAPH010000170.1 GCA_009908415.1 Bacteroidota bacterium | reverse complement strand
ATGCACCCCAATGGGCATGCCTTTACGGATGTTGAAGCTCGCAATACTCTTGCGGGCGCGCGCCACCGAGGGGTGCTGCCCCGTAATTTTGCGGAGCTCCTCAACGGCATCGTCGAGCACTTTCTGATTCTCCGCGGCCTCGCCTATGCCTTTGTTGATGCTGATCTTCTCCAGACGAGGCACCTCCATGATGTTGTCGTACCCAAACTGCTCCTTGAGCGCGGGCACAACCTCTTCACGGTACTGCTTCTTAAGTCGGGGTACGTAGGCCATGGAATTCAGGAATCAATCATGGAATCAAAGCCAGCAGGGCGTCCGAGGCGCGCTTCAAAGCCACCCGGCTGCAGACTGGTAGAATGTGAGGGTCGCCCTCGGGTTTCACCTGCACAAACGTTTCACTGTGAACCGCTCACTGGTCAAGCTCTTCGCCCGTCGTTTTGGCGTACCGGACCCAGCGCGACGTCCCGGTCTCCGGGTCTTCGATTTTCTTGCGCCCCACGCGGGTCGGCTCGCCGTTTTCGTCGAGCGGCTGCACGTTTGATACATGAATGGGCGCCTCGCGCTCAACGCGCTGCCCTTGCGGGTTCTGCTGGCTGGGCGGCTCGTGATACACGCGCAGGTTCACGCCTTCCACGATCACGCGGTCTTCCTTTGGAAAGACGCGCAAGACCTTGCCCTCTTCCCCTTTGAAGTTGCCCGCATTCACGCGGACCATGTCGCCCGTCTTCACGTGCAGCTTCTTCTTTTTGTTCTTCGTTCGAGGCATCGTTTAAATGTCGATTGTCGATTCCGGATGTCGAAGCAAGATGGTGCAGGCGCCCTGTGGGTGCGCGCGCCGAGCGGAGTTTGGCCCCTGTGGTTAGAGCACCTCGGGGGCGAGAGAGACGATGCGCATAAACTCTTTCTCGCGCAGTTCACGCGCGACGGGCCCGAAGACGCGGGTGCCCACGGGCTCACCCTGCGGGTTGATGAGCACGGCCGCGTTCTCGTCGAACCGGATGTACGAGCCGTCCTCGCGGCGCTGCTCGCGCTTGGTGCGCACGACGACCGCAGGGCTGACGTCGCCCTTCTTCAGGTTGCCGCCGGGAATGGCGGATTTGACAGACACCATGATGGTGTCGCCCACGCCGGCGTAGCGGCGTCCGCTACTGCCGAGCACGCGGATGCACTGCACCTCTTTGGCCCCGCTGTTGTCGGCGACCTTAAGTCTAGATTCTTGCTGGATCATGGCTGTTTCGCGTTGCAAAAAGGTTGATTCCGTACCGGGCGCAATAAGAAACGCCGAGGCCGGAAGAGACCATCGACGTTAAGGGGTGCGGCCACTGGATTACTTGGCGCGCTCCACGATCTCGGCGAGACGCCAGCGCTTACGTTTGCTCAGCGGGCGCGTTTCGGTGATGCGCACCGTATCGCCCTCGCCGGCGTCCTCGTCCTCGTCGTGGACCATCAGCTTCGAAGAGCGCTCAATGTACTTGTCGTACATGGCGTGCTTCATCATGCGCCGCACCTCGACGGTGATGGTCTTATCCATCTTGGCGCTTGTGACAATGCCCACGCGCTCTTTGCGTGCGTTGCGTTCTTCGGTGGTTTTTTCGGGAGTTTCCATAGTATCTGGGGGGCTTGGTGAGCCGTCTACCGTTCCTCACCAACTACCGGTTCAATGAATCGTGCGATGGAGGCCGTGCCTCGTCGGTTGGGCAGGTCAGTTACGCTTCGGGCGCGATGGCCTGCTGCTTTTCGTTCAGGATGGTTTTTAGGCGCGCGATGAGCCGCCGCTTCTCGCGCAGGATGGAGGGGTTCTCCAGGTGCGCCACGGCATGCTGAAAGCGAAGCTGTTCAAGCTGCTCCTGCTCCTCGTTTATGCGCGTCTCGATTTCTTCTTCGCTCAGGTCGCGAATCTCTCCAGGCGTCATGGGCTCAGGGGTTCGTCAGTGAAACAGGGAATGCCGGCGCGGCGCTACTCTTCCTCCGGCGGGCGGTACCCGGGGCGGACGACGAACTTCGTCTTGATCGGGAGCTTGTGCCGGCCGAGGCGGAGCGCTTCTTGCGCTACGTCGCGCGTGACGCCGCCGCCCACCTCAAACAGTACACGCCCCGGCTTTACCGGCGCCACGAAGTACTCCGGGGCGCCTTTGCCTTTCCCCATGCGCGTCTCCGCGGGCTTCTTCGTGATGGGCTTGTCCGGGAAGATCCGGATCCACACTTTACCGGCGCGCTTCATGCGCCGGGTGATCGCCACACGGGCCGCCTCGATCTGGCGGCTCGTGATGCGCCCCGGCTCCAGCGCCTTGATGCCAAAGTCTCCAAAGTTGATGCGGGTGCCGCGGGAGGCGTTGCCCTTGATGCGGCCTTTCTGCACCTTGCGGTGCTTTGTGCGCTTCGGCTGTAGCATAGTTTCTCGGTTTCAGATCAGCAGGGTGAGCGTTGGCAAGTTGGCAGGCCGCAGGATCCAGCCTGCAACCTGAACACGTGCAACGTGAAAGCGGGTGTTAGTCGTTGCGGCGGCGGCGCGGCGGCTTCTTGGTTTGCTGCCGCTGAGCCTGCACGTTCGGGCTGAGGTCGGGGTTGCCGAGGATTTCGCCGCGGTGGATCCACACCTTCACACCCGTGGTGCCGTAGATAGTGAAGGCCGTCTCGCGCGCGAAGTCCACGTCGGCGCGGAGCGTATGAAGCGGGACGCTGCCCTCGTGATACTCCTCAATGCGCCCCATCTCAGCGCCACCCAGGCGGCCGGCCGCTCGGATGCGCACGCCCTCCGCGCCCATCCGCATCGCGGCTGTGATGGCCTGCTTCATCGCGCGGCGGAACGAGATCCGGCCCTCCAGCTGCTGGGCAATGTTCTTCGCTACCAGCTTGGCATCCAGTTCCGGCCGCTTAATCTCGCTGATGTTGATCTGGATGTCCTTATCCGTCAGCGTCTTGAGCTCCTCGCGCAGCTTCTCGACCTCGCTCCCGCCGCGGCCAATGACCACGCCCGGGCGACTCGTGTGCAGCGTGAGGATGACGCGCTTCGGCGTCCGCTCAATGACGACGCGGCTCAATCCGGCGCGCTTCAGGCGCGCATCCAGGTAATTACGGATCTTGTCGTCTTCAACCAACTTTTCCTGGATGTCATCTTCGGCGTACCAGTTGGAGTCCCAACCGCGAATGACGCCGAGCCGAAATCCAATAGGGTGTGTTTTCTGGCCCAATGGTGTACCTCGTCAGTGATTCAATTCTCGTTTCGAGAGCGGTGGTGCTATGCGACCTCTTCGGGCTCCTGCACGGCCACGACCACCGTCAGGTGCGTCGTGCGCTTGCGGATCGGGGTGGCCCGCCCGCGGGCCCGCGGCTTGTAGCGCTTGAAGGTCGGCCCTTCGTCTGCCCGGATCTCTTTGACAACCAGCTCGCCCTCGTTGAAGCGCTCGTCGTGCTTGTCCATCAAGTTGTAGACGGCCGACTGGATGGTCTTATCGATGACCTCCGTGACCTTCTGCGGCTTGAAGTTGAGGATGTTGAGCGCCTCGGGGACGGTCTTCCCGCGCACGAGGTTGATGACCCGGCGCATCTTAAGAGGCGAGCTCCGAATGTGCTTGCGTACCGCTCGTGCTTCCATGGTTGTGCTGTTCGTTTAGGATTGCCGTGGAGGCTGCGCCCGGGGGGCTGCCTCCGGTCGCGAATTACCCGACCTTGCGGGTGCGCTTGTCGACCTTACTGCGCGGGTGGCCCTTGAACGTACGCGTCGGAGCGAACTCGCCCAGCCGGTGGCCGACCATGTTCTCCGATACGTACACGGGAATGAACTGCCGACCGTTGTGGACGGCAAACGTGTGGCCGATAAAGTCCGGCGTAATCATCGAGTCGCGGCTCCACGTCTTGACGACCTTCTTTTCGTCGCTGCTGTTCAGCGCATCAACTTTGCGCTGCAGCTTAAAATAGACGTAGGGCCCTTTGCGTAGTGAGCGTGCCATAGCGTGTTGCTAGTTTGTTCGTTCAGGGGTGCCGTGCACCCGCTCCGTTATTTGCCTTTGCCTTTCTTGCGTTCGTTGCGCCGCTGGATGATGAACCGGTTCGACTTCTTGCGCTTCTTGCGCGTCTTGAAGCCCTTGGCCGGCAGCCCCTTGCGGGAGCGTGGATGGCCACCGGACGCGCGGCCTTCGCCGCCGCCCATCGGGTGATCGATCGGGTTCATAGCGACGCCGCGGGTGCGGGGGCGCCGCCCAAGCCAGCGCTTGCGTCCGGCCTTGCCGAGCTCAACGTTCATGTGGTCCACGTTGCTCGTCGTGCCAATCGTGGCGCGGCCCTTCTTGGGCACCATGCGCGTCTCGCCCGACGGCAGCTTGAGCGTCGCGTACTTGCCTTCGCGAGCGGTGAGCTGCGCGTACGTGCCGGCCGCCCGGGCCATCTGTGCGCCTTTCCCCGGCGTCATCTCGATGGCGTGCACAAACGAACCGACCGGGATGTTCTCCAGCGGGAGGCAGTTGCCCGCTTCCGGCGGGGCATCGGCGCCGCTCACCACTTCCTGACCGACCTCGACCTCGCGCGGGGCGATGATGTAGCGCTTCTCCCCGTCGGCGTAGACGAGCAGAGCGATGCGGGCCGACCGGTTGGGGTCGTACTCGATGGTCGACACCTTCGCCGGGATGCCGTCCTTGTCGCGCTTGAAGTCGATAACGCGATAGCGGCGCTTGTGGCCGCCGCCCCGGTAGCGCATGGTCATGCGCCCGTGGTTGTTGCGGCCGCCGCTGCGCTTGAGCGGCTCCAGCAAGCTCTTCTCCGGTTCGGTCTCTGTGATTTCCTCAAACGAGGAGACCGAGCCGCCGCGCTGCGCGTTGGTGTTGGGTTTGTTTTTCTTAATAGCCATGACCGTTTAAACGTCTAGCGTGGAAAGTCAGCCGAGAAGGCGTGTGGGATTTACACGGCCTCGAAGAAATCAATCTGCTCGCCCTGTGGGTCGAGCTTAACGATCGCCTTCTTGAACCCCGAAGTGCGGCCCTCGATGACGCCGCCCTGCGTGTAGCGGCGGCGGCGCTTGGCGGGCACGATCTGCGTGCGGATGTTCTCTACCGTCACGTTCGGATACCGTTGCTCCACGGCCTCCCGAATCGCGGTCTTGTTCGCGTCCATCCCCACGACAAAGGTGTACTTCGCCTCCTCCATCAGGCGGGTCGTCTTCTCGGTAATGTACGGCTTGATAAGCACTCGCTTGCTCATATCTCGGCGTCGTTGTTAGTCCTGTGCCGGGCGTCCCGGCAAGCAGGTTGTGGAAAAAGAATGATCTAAGCCGGTTGCTTCTCGCCCTCGGTGGCCAAGACGTCCGTCACGTGCTCCAGTGCATGCTCCTGAAACAGGATGACCTCCGCGTCGAGGATGTCGACCGAGTTGAGGCTGCGCGCCTCCTGCACGGTGAGGTTCGAGACGTTGCGGCTGGACAGGTAAATCTCCCGTTCGGTATCGGCCGTGACGAGCAGCACCTTCTGGTCGGCGAGGTCGATCAGGCTGAGCAGCTCGCGCAACTGGCGCGTACTGGGCGCGTCCATGCTGAAGTCTTCGATGACGCGCACGGCGTCCTCCTGCGCCTTGTAGCTCAGCGCGGAGCGACGGGCCAGCCGCTTCGTCTTCTTGTTCAGGTTCAGCTTGTACTGGCGCGGGCGGGCCCCATGGGCTCGTCCTCCGCCACGGCGGATCGGCGACTGCGCGTCGCCCACCCGGGCGTTGCCCGTGCCTTTCTGCCGGTACAGCTTGCGGCCGCTCCCGCGCACCTCGCTACGCTGCTTCGTCTTGCTGGTGCCCTGGCGCTGTGCCGCCTGGATCCGGCGCACGTCCAGCCAGATCACGTGGTCGTTCGGCTCGATGCCGAACACCGACGGATCGAGCGTCGCGTCTCGCCCGGACCCAATGCCATCTTCCTGTAGGATCTCAACGTCCATAATTCCTGCCGTCTAGCAAATGATTTTTGTGCCCGATGCAACGCTACGGGCGAATGCGCCGCCCTGTTTTCGGGCGCTGTTTTATTTCTTGTAAAGCTCGACGAATCCGTTCTTCGGGCCCGGCACCGATCCCTTCACGAGGATCGCGTTGTGGTCGGGCAGGATGTCGATCACTTCGAGGTTCTTGATCTTCGCCCGCTCGTTGCCCATGCGGCCGCCCATGCGCATCCCTTTGAAGACGCGCGACGGCGTGGCCGAGGCACCGATTGAGCCGGAATGGCGCTGCTGATCGGACTGGCCGTGCGTCCGCATGCCGACGCCGCTGAAGCCGTGGCGCTTGACCACGCCCTGAAAGCCTTTGCCCTTCGTCACGCCCGCTACGTCCACGAGCTCGCCTTTCTCGAAGAAGTCTTCGACGGTGAGTTCGTCGCCGAGCTGCACCTCTTCGCCAAAGTTGCGAAACTCCTTCACCACCTGCTTCGGCGAGGCCCCGGCCTCGGCGAAGTGGCCCTGCAGGGCGCTCGTCGTGTTTTTCTCCTTCTTGTCGCCAAACGCAAGCTGCACGGCATCGTAGCCGTCCGGGCCGTCCTCGGTCTTGACCTGCGTCACGACGTTCGGACCGGCTTCGATGACGGTCACGGGCACGTTGTTGCCCTCGTCGTCGAAGACGCTCGTCATGCCGACTTTCTTTCCAATGATTCCAGTGCTCATAATCTCGTGTAATTTCGGATGCGAAGGACCGCAGCGGTATGAACGGATGGACGCGTGCAAAGGGCAGGCATCCGCCCTTCTACACGCACACCCCTTCACACGTTGGTGCTACACCTTGATCTCGACGTCGACGCCGCTCGGCAGTTCGAGCTTCATGAGTGCGTCGACCGTGTCGCTGCTCGACGACAGGATGTCGATGAGCCGCTTGTGGTGGCGCCGCTCGAACTGCTCGCGGCTTTTCTTGTCCACATGCGGCCCGCGGAGCACCGTGTACACCTTCTTCTCGGTGGGCAGCGGGATGGGCCCGCTCACGATCGCTCCGGTCGACTTCACCGTGCGGATGATCTTTTCCGCACTCTTGTCGATCAGCGTGTGATCGTACGATTTTAGCTTAATACGTATCTTCTGCTGCGTAGGCATAAAGGAATGTTTGATTTTCGATTGCCGGGCATCGAATGGGCTTCACTCGATGCCCGGCCTTCGCAGATTGATGTCCGGCTAGTCGTGGATATCGGTAACGACGCCGGCGCCGACGGTGTGGCCGCCCTCGCGGATCGCAAACCGGAGGCCCTCCTCCATCGCCACCGGCTGGATCAGCTTCACGTTGAACGTCGCGTT
>JAAAPH010000187.1 GCA_009908415.1 Bacteroidota bacterium | reverse complement strand
GGAGCCCTTGCTACCAGTCAGGGCGTCAAGGGGCCGGATGTGGTGTGGATGAGCGACGAGCGTTGGGAGGCCATGCAGCAGACGGGCGACCCGTCGACGCTGGCGCCGGAGATTTGCGTGGAGGGGCTGAGCGCGTCGAACACGGTGGACGAACTGGCCGAGAAGCGCGCCCTCTACAGGGGGGCGGGCGCCGACGAGGTCTGGCTGGTCGAGCCGGACGGGCGCATCCGGTTTTTCAGGGCGAGCGAGATCGACCGCTCCGAGACCGCGCCCGATTGTCCATCGCACACGTAACCGTACCGGCTGGCCTTCGGAGTGCAGAAGCGGCGCGCTTAGCGGGTACTTGGGCGAGTGATCTAAGTATGGCCGTTTGGTAACACCACCCGGTTGCATTTCAGGAGGCTATCTACTAGCATCGATATCCGATATCGAACGTCGATAATAAGCGGTGCGGACGGCCGGTGCGATGCTTCGCGACCTCGATTTGGCCTTCATGCGGTTGCATGTGCTCCATCACGCGGCGCAGGATGCGTTCTATGGCGCGGCGATGATGGAGGAGCTTCGGCGCCACGGCTACACGATCAGCGCCGGGACCTTCTACCCGCTGCTCCACAACATGGAGGCGGCCGACCTCCTGCACCGTGAGGAGCGCGTCGTGGACGGACGGCAGCGCAAGTACTACGCCGCCACGCCGCAGGGGAAGGCCGTTCTTGACGAGGCGCGGACCAAGCTGACGGAGCTCGCCACGGAAGTGCTGGAGGGGCACGGTCCGGAGCCGCTCCCGGATCCACCAACGGATGCGTCCTCAGCAGCGGAGGCGCCATGAGCATTGGCTGGGCGATTGTACTGTTTATCGTGGGGTTGGGGCTTGTGCTCTTCTTCGCAGAGCAGCTTGTGGAGCGCACGGTGGGCACGGCGGCGGGCTTCGGCATCTCGGCCTTCCTGATCAGCGTCCTCTTCATTGGCTTCGACCCGGAGAACCTGGCCGTGGGCGCGGCGGGGAGCTATGAGCAGACGGCCGGCATTGCGCTGGGCGCGATCATCGGCTCGGCCATGGTGGCCATGGCCCTGGCGTTCGGACTCACCGCGCTGATTACACCCCTCCAGTTCGAGCACGCCCCCCGCTCGATTCTGGTCGTACCCGTCGCGGCTGCCGGACTCTTCGGCGCGCTCTGCGCCGACGGGCTGCTCTCTCGGGGGGACGGCTTCGTCCTCCTCGGCGGATACGTGGCATCGGTCGGGTTCCTTGGGTGGAAGGAGCGATTGGGCGTCCGCGTCGCCCCCACCGAATCCGTCGCCGCCATCGCGGAGGACGAACGCGAGGAGGCCGGCCGGTGGGTCCTGCTCGGCGGGCTGCTCGTGGCGCTGGTGGGCATCGTGGTAGGGAGCGAGCTGCTCGTCCGCGCGTCGAAGCCGCTCATCGCCGCCCTTGGCCTCAGCGACACGACGTTCGGCATGACGATTCTCGCGCTCGTCGTGAGCATCGAGGAGGTGGCGCGCGAACTGCCTGCCGCGCTAAAGGGCCGGCCCGACATCACGTTCGGCAACGTGCTCGGCTCGGTGCTGGCCTTCTTTCTGTTCAACGCCGGCATCATCGCGCTCGTGCGGCCCGTGCCGGTGAGCGACGCCGTGCTGCAATTCTTCCTGCCCGTATGCCTGGCAACCGTTGCCTTCATCGTTCTCGTGATGTTGAGCCGCCGCGTGCCGCGCTGGGCCGGTGCCGTCCTTGTGCTGTTGTATCTGCTCTTCGTTGCCGGCGGGTACGTGCCCCTCGTGTGAACGCGTAATCCCGGCTGCTCTTCGCAGGTTGCCTCCCTGATTTTTCGCCCGTTCCTCACGGACCCTCTGCACCCTCCAAACACCATGAATAGAAAGAGCAGCGACACCTCATCCGCTCGCCTCACCCGTGAGTTAGGTACCTTCGGAGCCGTAATGATGGGCCTCGGCTCCATCGTTGGGACGGGCGTCTTCGTGAGCATTGGCATTGCGGCGGGCATCGCCGGCCCCGCCGTGGTGATCGCCGTAGCGGTGGGCGCGATGGTGGCCACGTTTAACGGCCTCTCCAGCGCGCAACTGGCAGCCAACCACGCCGTGTCGGGCGGCACGTACGAATACGGCTACGAGTTTTTGACGCCCACCTTCGGCTTCACGGCCGGCTGGATGTTTCTGATCGCCAAGAGCGCGTCGGCGGCCACGGCCGCGCTGGGCTTCTCGGGCTACCTGCTGGGCGCGCTGGGCGTGGATGTTGACGTGTGGCTCGTGCCGGTGGCGCTGCTCGGCGTCGTGATGCTCACGGCCGTCGTGTACTCCGGCATCCGCCGCTCCAACATCACGAACATCGGGATCGTGTCGATCACCCTCGGCGCGCTCGCCCTCTTCGTGGTTACCGGGTCGCCGACGGCATTCACGGACGGCGCGGCGAATTTCTCGAACTTCTTCGAGGCGCCCGATGGCGGGGGGGGCGTGCGGGCCGTGCTTTTTGCCTCGGCGCTCATGTTCGTCGCGTACACCGGCTACGGGCGCATCGCGACGCTCGGCGAGGAGGTGCGGGCGCCGCGCACGACGATCCCGCGCGCTATCATCGTGACGCTCATCGTGACGATGGGGTTGTACGGCGCGGTGGCCCTAGTGGGCGTCGGCGCGGTGGGGGCCGACACGCTGAGCGCGGCGGCGAACCAGGGGGCCGCGCCGCTGGAGGTGGCTGCTCAGGCGTTCGGTGTGCCGGGCGTGTCGCAGGTCGTGGCCTTTGGCGCCATCACGGCCATGCTGGGTGTGCTGCTCAACCTGATCCTCGGCCTCTCGCGCGTGCTGCTGGCCATGGGCCGCCGTGCCGACATGCCGACGATCTTCGGCCGCCTCGACGCGGCGGGTACGACGCCCGCCCCCGCCGTGCTCATGATGGGGGGCGTCATTGCCGCGATCACGCTCGTCGGCGACGTGCGGCTGACGTGGTCGTTCAGCGCGTTCACCGTGCTTATCTACTACGCCATCACCAACCTGGCGGCGCTCTACATTCCCGACGACAGGCGCCTCTTCCCGAAGTGGGTGAGCGCAGCCGGACTTGTGGCGTGCGCGTCCCTCGCCTTCTTCGTCGAGCCGTTCATCTGGGGCCTCGGGCTGGGCTTGATTGCCGTCGGCCTTGTCTGGCACCGCGTCGCCCGGCGGATGCGGGCGTAGCCGGTCCGGCCGTTATTCCACCATCGCCTGGTACACGAGCGCCCGCAGCTTGCCGTGGTCGTCCAGGCCACCGGCGGGGATGACCTGCGTGAGGTACACGACGACGAGCTCCTCCGCAGGATCGACCCAGTACACCGAGTGGTACGCGCCGCCCCACCCGAACTCGCCCACCGAGCCCGGCGTCCCACGGGCGCCCACATCCTCCACCACGTAGAAGCCCAGCCCGAAGCCCACGCCCTCGCCGAAGAAGTCGGGCGACAGGTCGCCGACGTGGTCGACGGTCATCAGTTCGACCGACGTGGGGCTCAGGAGGCGCGCGCCGTCGAGCGTGCCGCCGTTCAGCAGCATCTGCAAAAATCGGGCATAGTCAGAGGCCGTCGATAGGAGGCCGGCGCCGCCTGAGTAGCTGGTGCGGGGGCCGTCCACGTACGCGCCTTGACCCACCATGCCGCCCGGAGCGGGCGCGCGTTCGAGCCCGGTGGAGTCAGTCAACGAGTACACGATGGCGAGGCGCTCCTGCTTGGCCGGCGGCAGGTAGAAGTGCGTGTCCGACATGCCCAGCGGCGTGAAAATGCGCGTGTCGAGGAAGTCGGCAAGCGACTGTCCGCTCACTGCTTCGATGAGCGCGCCGAGGATGTCCGTCGAGTAGCCGTAGACCCATGCCTCCCCCGGCTGGGCGCTGAAGGGCAGGTCGGCCATGCGGGCGACGGTGGCCCGAACGGGCTCGTCGCGGTCGGCGAAGTACCAGCCGGTGATGCCGGCGTCTTCCCAGCGGTCCTGGGCCACGCCCGTGCCATAATCGACGCCCGCCGTGTGCGTCAGCAGGTCGCGAATAGTGATGGGACGCTCGGCCGGGACGACCTCGTACTCGCCGTTGTCTTGCGGGACGGCCACGGTGGTTTCCTGGAACGCGGGCAAGTACTGGCCGACGGGGTCGGAGAGGAGCAGCTCGCCCTGCTCCTGGAGCATCATAACGCCGACGCTCACGAGAGCCTTCGTCTGCGAGGCGATGCGGAAGATGGTATCCTCTTGCATGGGAGCATCAGTCTCTCGATTGCGCGCGCCGAACGCTTCGCGATGCGCAACCTGACCCTCTCGGGCTACGAGCGCGACGCCGCCGGGTAACTGGCCTCGATCCACATAGTCCTGCAGTAAGGCGCTCAGCCGGTCCAGCCGTTCGGGGGAAAAGCCAACGTCCTGCGGGGCGGCCTGGGGAAGCGCTTGCGCGTGAGCGGTCGGCGCGGTGGCCGGACTTGCCCAGAGGAGCGCCACCAGGAGCACTAGCAGCCACGTGGGCCGGGCGTGCGAGGGGGTTGTCGCCAATCGAGCATGCATAACGAGACCTCCAGGTTGGTTCTGGGTGCGGAAGCGATCCGGCGGGTGGCGCTGCCGGAGCGATTAGGAAGACGTCGCGGTTGCCTCGGGAAAGGGAAGCGCGGCGAGGGCCGATTCGAGGGCGTGCCGGGCATGCGGGGCCAGGGGGCTGAGCGGGGGGCGCAGGTGGAGCCAGCCGTCGTGGCCCGTACGCCAGGCCATCACCTGCTTCAGCGCCGGGATGACGGGGTGTGCCGTGAGCGCGTGGCGCAGCGTCGTGAGCCGCGCCTGCTCGTCGCGCAGGTCGTCCGCGCCGTGCCGCGCGAAGATCGCGCCAGCCACCGGATGCGTCACATTCGCCGTCGCGGAGATGCAGCCCGCCCCGTCAGCCTCCAGCATGTCCAGCAGGTAAGCCTCGTTCCCGGCAAAGATCTGCAGGTTGGGAAACGTCGCGCGGAGGCCGCGCATGTGCGTCCAGTCGCTGCTCGAATCCTTGACACCGGCGATGGTGGCAGGGAAGGCGTCGCAGAGTCGTGTGATGAGCTTGTGCGTGTACGGCACGCCGCTCATCGTGGGGAAGTGGTACAGGTAGACGGAGAGCCGCGCGTCGTCGACTTGCTGCACGACCTGTTCGAGCTGGGCGAACGCGCCATCATCTGTAATGCCCTGGTAGTAGAAAGCGGGCATGACGAGCACGTTGAGCACGCCGCGGTCGAGGGCGTGGCGGGCGAGGGCCACCGTGTCCGGCAGGGCCGCGCAGCCGGCGCCCACCATGAGCCGGTCGGCGGGAATGCCGGCGTCGAGCACGGCCTCCAATCCAGCCTGCCGCTCGGCGACGGAGAACGAGTTCGCCTCGCCCGTGCTGCCGAAGAGGAGGACGCCGGTGCAGCCGCCATTGAGCAGCCGCCGGATGTGGCGCGTCCAGGTGTCGACGTCGATGGAAAGGTCAGCGTGCAGCGGGGTCAGGCAGGCGGTGTAAACGCCGTCGGGGCAAGGCACAATCGGTTTGGGAGGTTGTGGGACTGGAGGTGTGGGAGGTCAGGAAAAAGATGTTTGGGGAAAGGCATAAAGGCATACGAGGCCGTGCGAGCGGGGCAACGTTCAATCTCTCCCAAACATTCACACGCCCATACGCCCAAACCCAGACGTCACATCCCCGGCATAAGCATGACGGCGTTCTGCATCAGGCGGGAGGGGCCGCGCCAGAACATGCGGTAGTGCGGGTTGTCGACGAGGAAGACGACGTTCCCTTGACCCATTGGCATCACGCCGGCGAACACCTTGCCCGCGAGGCGCTGCACGTTCTCCTGCGAGGCGTAGCCGGATACCAGCACCTCGCCCGGGTCGGCCGGGTAGTGGCCCACGACCTGCAGATCCGCGTGCGGCTCCAGCGCGTCGGTGCTCAGCTTCATGCTGTACACCTGCTCGCCGATCCCGAAGGCCAGCGGATGCGTCGGATCCAACATCCCGCTGAACGCCGCACCGGGGATGCGCTCCAGCCCGGACGAGTCTTCACGCGCCGCGTAGCGCGTGTACGGCGGGGCCGTGACGCTGTCTTCCGGCATCGACACGGTTTCGGCGCTCGTCAGGCCGGACTGCCCCTCGGTGAAGAAGCCGGCGCTCGATTCAGTGGCCACGAGCGTGCCGCCGCTGCGCACCCACTCGCGGAGCTGCTCGGTGCTGGCGCTGTCAAACGCGCTCGACAGGTTCCCGCCCCAGCCCGAGCCCGGCAGCACGAGCACGTCGTAGTCATTGAGGTCAGCCACGCCGTAGCGGCCGTACGCGCTGCTGCTCGACTGGCCGAGCGACGAGGTGCGGATGCGTGCGATC
The DNA here is from genome assembly GCA_009908415.1 of Bacteroidota bacterium. Classification (GTDB taxonomy): domain Bacteria; phylum Bacteroidota; class Rhodothermia; order Rhodothermales; family Salinibacteraceae; genus JAAAPH01. Next base: position 974 of record JAAAPH010000187.1, on the reverse strand, counting down.
GGCAGCTCTGTCTCTTCGTCGAACAGGTACCAGATCTGCCCGGTCGTGTACGTCGAGAACGGCTCGTCGACGAGCAGCGCCGTCTTGGGTTGCTGGATGGGGCGGCTGTCGTCGGAAGCGAGGTCGATGCCCGTGGGCGTGTTGCCCGAGTTGAGACCGACGATCTGGACCTGCGTCTCCTCCGCGATGCGCTGCATATCGGCCCGAACGTCGGATTGGTTCTCCCGGTTGCGGCCCAGCAGCACGACGAGCGTGCCACGCGGGAAGGTGCGGCCGCGGGCGCCGAACGTGTCCGTCACCGAGCGCACGCGGTAGCCGGCGGCCCACAGCTTGGCGAGCGCCTCGGGCGCGTGCCGCTGCGTCCAGTCGATCGCGTAGGCGTACTGCGCGTTTGGGTTGAGGACGCCCGCTGTGTGCGTCGGGGCGTCCTCGACCGGCTCGGTTTGCACGGCAGGCATCTCGGTCGTCGAGTAGGCCTCCAGGTTGTACGCGAGCGGGGCCGACCACGTGGACATGTCGTACATCACCGAGTCCTCGATGGCCATTCGGCGCTGCATGATCGAGTTGATGAAGACGTGCCGCGGCTGGTCGGTGCGGACGACGTACGTGCCCGCGTCGAAGCGGCGCGTCGTGCGGTCGCCCGTGCGGTAGTCCAGGGCCGCGTCGGCCTCGAAGGCTTCTGTGGCGCGCTCGACCTCCACGTGGTGGCGGCGCAGCGTGGCAAGCACGTCGTACAGGTAGCCGTGGCCGTCGTCTTCGGGCAGGAGGTACGCCTGGTTGGGTGACTTGCTGTTGGCCGGAGAGCGCGCGTTCACAAAATAATTCAACAGCTGCGTTCGGTTGCGCGCCGCCGCTTGGATGGTTTCCAGCGAGGTGGTGTAGTGGTCAAAGATGCGCTGGCGGAAGAGGAGCGTGTAGCCGTCTTCCGTCTCCACGGCCCGGCCCGCCCCGATGCCGCCCTGCTCGGTCAGCAT
>JAAAPH010000497.1 GCA_009908415.1 Bacteroidota bacterium | reverse complement strand
GCGCTTGTCTGTTACGACGACCTCTCGAAGCAGGCCGTCGCCTACCGCGAGCTGTCGCTCCTGCTCCGCCGCCCACCGGGCCGCGAAGCCTACCCGGGCGACGTCTTCTACCTGCACAGCCGCCTCTTGGAGCGCGCCGCCAAGATCATCGAAGACGATGAGGTGGCCCAGCAGATGAACAACGTGCCGGCCGATCTCAAAGGCCGCATCAAGGGCGGCGGGTCGCTCACGGCGCTGCCCGTCATCGAGACGCAGGCCGGCGACGTGTCTGCCTACATCCCGACCAACGTGATCTCGATCACGGACGGGCAGATTTACCTCGACGCCGACCTCTTCAACTCCGGCATCCGTCCGGCGATTGACGTCGGCATCTCGGTGAGCCGGGTGGGCGGAAGCGCGCAGATCAAGGCGATGAAGAGCGTCGCCGGGACGCTGCGCATCGATCTGTCGCAGTACCGCGAGCTCGAGGCCTTTTCCAAGTTCGGCTCCGACCTCGACCCGGCCACACAGCGGCAACTGCGCCGCGGCGAACGGCTCGTCGAGATCCTCAAGCAGGATCAGTACGATCCGATGCCCGTCGAGGAGCAGGTCGTCATCATCTACGTGGCCGTCGAGGGCCTCCTCGACGACATCGCGCTCGACGACGTCAGCGCCTTCGAGCAAGAACTCATCGAGCGCATGCAGGTCCGCCACGACGACGTGCTCGCCGAGATCCGCGAGACGCAGACGCTGAGCGACGAGGCGAAAGCCACCATCAGCGATGCGGCCGAGGACCTTGTGAGCATCTACAGCGACGTCGAGGAGGACGACGAAGAAGCGGAAGGCGCCCTCGCGTAGGCGCTTTCCCTCCCACGTGACTGCACTGCTTGATCTGACTGCCGGCCCATGGCCAACCTTCGCGACATACGAAACCGCATCAACTCGGTGGAGAACACGCAGCAGGTGACGCGTGCCATGAAGATGGTGGCCGCCGCCAAGTTGCGCCGTGCGCAAGAGCGCATCTTCCGGACGCGCCCGTACGCGTTCAAGCTGCGCGAACTCGTCGAACACCTGAAGGACGAGCTCGACCCGACCTCGCACGAGCTTTTTCCCCCGCGCGAGTCCGTGGACGGGGCGCTGGTGATCGTCGTCACCGCCGATCGCGGGCTCGCTGGCGCCTTCAACAGCAACGTCATCAAACGCGCCGAGCAGGCCATTGAGGATCGGTACGCGCGGCTCCGGAAGCAGGGTGCCCTGTGGATGCTCTGCGTGGGCCGTAAAGGCCACGAGCACTTTGCCAAGCGCGACTATCAGCTCGTGGGCGACTACCGCAACATCTTCGACGACCTCTCCTTCGACATCGGTAAGTCGGTCGCCGAGCACGCCATTGAGGGGTACCTCCAGGGCCTGTGGGATGAGGTGCAGATTGTCTACAACGAGTTCAAGAACACAATCTCGCAGAACCGCATCGTGGAGCCGCTCATCCCTATTCCAGACGAACGCTTTGCCACGCCCGTGATGGAGGAAGAGTTTAACGGCTTCAGCACCTCGGATGTCAGCAAGGAAGTCGACTATATCTTCGAGCCGGGTCCGCGTGCCCTGCTCGACGAGCTGGTGCCGCGCTTTCTGCACTACCAGGTGTGGCGCGCGCTGCTGGAGTCGAACGCCGCCGAGCAAGGCGCCCGCATGGTGGCGATGGACAATGCCACGAGCAACGCTGAGGAGCTCCTCGAAGACCTGCGGCTGGAGTACAACCGGGCGCGGCAGGATGCGATTACCACCGAGATCCTCGAGATCACGAGCGGCGCCGAAGCCCTGGAGTCGGGCCGGTAACGCGGCCTCGGGGCGGGCGGATCAATCGGTGCCCGATGGGCATATCACCCATGCTCTGTCTGCTCAACGGACATGCCTTTTCGGAGAGGTGGCCGAGCGGTCGAAGGCGCTCCCCTGCTAAGGGAGTAAACCGGGAGACCGGTTTCGAGGGTTCGAATCCCTCCCTCTCCGCCAAAAGCCGGACCTGGCTTCAGGTCTGGCTTTTTCCATTCAGGCAACTCATGCACCAAGCGATTGACGACACAGGGGTAGGCCATGGGAGCAGTAGCGGATGATCGTCCCACGGTGGCCATCGCCGGCGCCACGGGGTTTGTCGGAACGGCCGTGCGGGCCGCTCTCGCCGACGACTACCGGATCATCGGACTCACACGCTCGCCCGTGCGGGCCCGCATCAACGCCGCGAAGAACGAATCCGAAACGTGGCGGCACTGCGATCTCTTCTCGCCCTACGCCGTGCGCGACGCGCTGGAAGGGGCCGACTACGCCATCTACCTCGTCCACTCGATGCTGCCCTCGGCGCGGCTCACGCAGGCCGACTTCGTCGACCTTGACCTGCTGCTGGCCGACAACTTTGCCCGGGCGGCGGAGGCACAGGGCATCCGGCAAATCCTGTATGTGGGCGGCCTCATCCCCGAGGCCCGGCCGCTCCCCCCGCGGCTGGCCAGCCGGCTGGAGGTGGAGCAGACGCTCGGCTCCAGCGCCGTGCCGCTCACCGCGCTTCGGGCGGGCCTCATCGTGGGGCCCGGTGGCACGCGGCTGCGCATGCTGCTCAACCTCGTGCAGCGTCTCCCCGTCATGGTGCTCCCCGCATGGACGGAGGCGACCACCCAACCCATCGCCATCGATGACGTGGTGAAGACGCTGAAGCACGCGCTGGGGCAGCCCGACCGGTACGCGGGCTCTTACGACATCGGCGGGCCGGAGGTGATGACGTACCGGTCCATGCTGGAGGCGGCGGCCGACGTGCTCGGCGTGACGCGCCGCATCGTCACCACCCCGATCACAGCGCCGGCGCTCTCGAAGCTCTGGGTGCGCACGTTTGGCGGCGTGCCGTGGGCGCTCGTCGATCCGGTAATCGAAAGCCTGAATCACAACGCGACGGTGAAAGACAATGCGCTGCAGCGATGGCTCGACCCGACCGTGATGGCATTCAAGCCCGCGCTGCAGCGATCCATCACCGAGCAGGGACGCCAGTACCCGAATCCGCGCGAGGCGCTCCGCGACGAAGACGACGCCGTCATTCGCTCGGACAGCGTGGTGCGCTCCGTGCAGCGCCTTCCGCTGCCGCCCCGGTTCACCGCGCGCGACGTGGCGCAGGAGTACATGCGCTGGCTGCCGCAGTTCGGCTGGCCGTTCCTCCAGGCCGATGTGGAGGGCGATCAGGTGCAATTCCGCATCCGCGCGCTCCGCATTCCGCTGCTTAAGCTCGCCTTCGCGCAGGATCGAAGTCCGGAGGGGCGTCAGCTCTTTCACGTGACCGGCGGCCTGCTGGCCGACATGACGAACCACCACGAGGGCCGGCTGGAGTTTCGGCGTGCGCTGAATGGCGAGTGTGCCATTGCGGCGGTGCACGACTTCGCGCCGAAGCTCCCGTGGTACGTCTACAACGCCACGCAGGCCCTTGGGCACCTCTGGGTGATGAACAGCTTCGGCCGGCACCTGGCCCGCATTGCGGCCGCGCAGCACGAGGAGGCCGAGGGCGAAGCCTCCGCGCAGACCCAGCCCGCTCTCCAGTAAACCCGCCGTGAACCGCCGAACGCCCGTCGCCGATGACGTCTCTCACGGAGCACCAGCAAGCCGCATTCGACACGATCTATGAGCGGCTGGCGCGTGGCGAGCGCTTCACGACGCTGCGCGGCTATGCCGGTACGGGGAAAACGTTTCTGATCGGGGCGCTGATCGACCGGATCGTGTCGGAAGAGGGGAACGTGATGGCGTGCGCACCGACGCACAAAGCCGCGCAGGTCCTGCGCACACACATGCGCGACCACGCGGTGCAGACGCAGACGCTGCATGCGTTTCTCGGGCTCCGGCTCGTCCCGGATCAGGACGGGGCGTACGTGCTGGAGCCTGAGGGCGACATCGAATCGTACCCGGCCGGCATCGTGATCGTCGATGAGGCGTCGATGATCGGCGCGGCGGAGTGGGGGCACATTCAGCAGGCGCCCCGCCACCTGCAATGGCTCTTCGTGGGCGATCCGGCGCAGCTGCCGCCCGTCAACGAGTCGGCCTCGCCCGTCTTCGACATGCCGGGGCCGCTCTTGAAAGAGATCCACCGGCAGGGCGAGGGCAACCCCATTCTCGAATTGGCCCGTCACGTGCGCCTGCAGAAAGAGGCGCCCTTCCGCAGCCGGTTCGAGGACAACGAGGGCGTGGCCGTCACCGACAACGAGGACGGCTTCGAAGAGAGCGCCCGGCGCACGTTTCAGTCCGACGCCTTCGCGGATGACGCGACGGCGGCGCGCGTCTTGGCCTATCGCAACAAGACGGTGCGCCGCTACAACCGCGCGATCCGGACCGCACTGCACGGTGAGGGGGCGCCGCGCTTCAAGAAGGGCGAATGGCTGGTGGGTCGCGAGACGTGGCTGCACAACAGCGTGCCGACGCTCAAGAACAGCGAGGAGGTGCGCGTCCGCCGCGCGAGCGTCGAAACGTATGAGGCTGACGACCTCAGCACGTGGACGGTGTGGCGGCTGAAGGTGCGCGGCGTGCACGACGCATGGACCCGCACGCTGTACGTGCTCCACGAGGACGAGCACGAGCGTTTCGAGAACGCGCTTCAGGAGCGACGTGAGGCCGCCCTCGACCAGTCGCGCGAGTGGCACAAGTTCTACGACCTGAAGGAGCGCTTCGCCCGGGTCGACTACGCGTACGCCAGCACGGTGCACCGCGCGCAGGGCTCCACGTTCGACACCGTGTTCGTCGACGTGCGCGACCTCCGCGTGTGCCGCGGCCCCGAGCAGCAGGCGCTCCTGTACGTAGCCGTCACCCGCCCGGCCCGCCGCCTCGCACTGCTGGTGTAGCGGTGGGCGTTGAACGTTGGATCGTTGAACGTTGGGAACCCGCGCCGCCCAACCTTCAACGGATCAACCTTCGAGCTCCCCCATCGCTCACCCCGTGGCGACGATAGCCGCCTCCTCCTGCAGGCGCGCCCACGCGTGCTCCACGTGCCGGCGCTCGGTGTACGTCTGCCCCACGCACAGGCGCAGCGTGAACCGACCGTCGAGCTTCGTGTGCGTCAAGAACAGATCACCGCTCGCGTTGAGCCGTTCCATGATGGACCGGCTGGCGTCGTCGCCGTCCACGTGCTGGAAGCAGACGAGATTGAGCGGCACCGGCGCGATCCGCTCGAAGGCATCCGACGCATCGACCCAGCCGGCAAACTCCTGCGCGAGCTCGACGTGGCGGCGGACGTGGTGCCGTAGCCCGTCGACGCCGTAGTGCCGAATCACGAACCACAGCTTGAGCGCCCGGAAGCGGCGGCCGAGCGGGACCTGCCAATCGCGGTAGTCGATCACGGCGCCCGACGCCGTCGCTTCGTTCCGCAGGTACTCGGGGAGGATGCTGAGCGCGTTGATGAGCGCCGCCCGGTCCTTCACGAAGAAGGCGTCGCAGTCGAAGTTTGTGAACATCCACTTGTGCGGGTTGAAGCAGTAGCTGTCCGCGTGCTCCAGCCCGTCGTGCATGCCGCGAAACTCCGGGCAGAGGGCCGCCGTGCCCGCCATGGCGGCGTCGGCATGCAGCCAGACGTCTTCGTCGCGGCAGATGCGCCCGATGGCGTCCAGCGGGTCCATTGCGTTCGACGACGTGGAGCCGACGGTGGCGCAGACGTAGCAGGGGGTGAGGCCCTCCGCGCGGTCCTGCTCGATTTGCGTAGCGAGCGCGTCGGGGCGCATCGCGTACGTGGCGTCCACGTCGATGAGCCGGAGCTGCTCGCGGCCCAGCCCAGCGATCTTGACGGCCTTCTCGATGGAGGAGTGCGCCTGCGTGGAGGCGTACGCGACGAGGCGCCCGTCGCCGCCCTGCTCGTTCGTGGCCCCGTCGGTGGCGCGCTCACGGGCGGCGAGCAGGCTGCACAGCGTCGCGCTCGACGCCGTATCCTGGATCACGCCGCCGCCGTCTTCAGTGGACTTAAAGCCGTCCGGCAGGGCGAGCATGTCCACGAGCCAGTCGAGCACGTGCGTTTCGAGCTCCGTGCAGGCGGGGCTCGTCGCCCACAGCATGCCCTGCACGCCGAGCCCCGCCGACAGGAGCTCGCCGAGGATGGATGGCCCGGACGTGTTCGCCGGGAAGTAACCGAAGAAGTTCGGGGACTGCCAGTGCAACAGGCCGGGCAGAATGATATCTTCCACATCCTCCATCATCGCCGCGAAGTCCTCCCCTGTTTCGGGTGGAGCCTCCGGCAGCCGGTCGCGAACATCGCCCGGGGGAAGCGGGGACTGCACGGGGAAGTCCTCGACGTGCTCGTAGTAGTCGGCGATCCAGTCGACCAGGTCGTGGCCGTGCTCGCGGAACGCGTCCGGCGACATGTGAAACGAATCGGGTTTAGACATAGCGTACGGGGTGAAGCGCAATGAACAAGATGGTCCGTCTGCTGCGTTCGTAGTGGGAGCCCGCTGGGTACCTGTACGCCAGGGGGTGCCACTCAACATGTATGCATTCGAATGGACGCCATATGCAACTGACGAGCACGGTAATTCTGACGTCGGATCTGCAGCGCCTCGCGTCGTTCTATGAAGATCTTCTGGAACACGCGCCCACGTGGTACCGAGACGATTACGTGGAGTTTGAGACGGAGGGAAGCACGCTTGCGCTGTTTACCGTGGAGGGGCACGACACGCACATCGCACCCGGCGTTGCAGAAGCCGCAGCCAATCGGAGCATGAAGATCGAGTTCGAGGTCGCAGACGTCGATGCTGTGGCGGACCGCCTCCGCGGTGCCCGCCGGCGCTACGATTGGGTGCTGCATCCGCCTCGGGATCTTCCTTGGGGCACGCGGTCCATCGTGCTCCGCGATCCAGAGGGACATCTTATCGAAATATTTGCCTGGCAACAAGCTCCATAGCCCTCCACAGTGATGCCACGGGGCCGGCACGAGGCGGCCGGCCGTGGTGTCCAAGCGCGACGCGGCGGAACACCCCTTGCCACTCGACCGTCCATCGCAACTAGTGCAATCCGTGATACGGAGGGGTGGCAGAGCCTGGTTGAATGCACCGGTCTTGAAAACCGGCAGGCCCTCGCGGGTCTCGGGGGTTCGAATCCCTCCCCCTCCGCCGTATCTCACATCGCCTCTTTACCCTGGAGTCCCATCCCCGTCGGATCCCCTCACCCGCCTGAGGGTGCAACCGCACCGCCGCTGGCCCTGTCCGTTGGTACGGGCGCGTCTCCGCCATTAGGCCGGAGGACGGCCGAGTCGCTGCCCCCGCGCCGCGTCCGCGCGTCGAAGGAGGCGGCGCCCCGTAACAATTCATCGCGCCCCCTCGTTACTACGACGGCTATGCGGAGAGGACCTTT
>JAAAPH010000367.1 GCA_009908415.1 Bacteroidota bacterium | reverse complement strand
GTCGGTGGCCTCGTCCATCGGGTCGCCGATGGTCAGGCCCTCCATCGCTCGTACGAAGCGCTCAGTGAATTCGTCGGCGATGGGCGCTTCCACGATGAACCGCTTGGCGGCAATGCAGCTCTGCGCGTTGTTCTGCATCCGCGCCGTGAGGCCTTTCTCCAGCGCCAGGTCGAGGTCGGCGTCGGCCAGCACGATGAACGGATCCGAGCCGCCCAACTCCAGCACGGACGGCTTCCCCTGCGCGGCCGCCTGGCCGCCGACGGCGCGGCCGGCCCCCACGCTGCCCGTGAGGGTGGCCGCCGCCACGCGCTCGTCCTCGATGATGCCTTTGACCTGGTCGACCTCGACGACGAGCGTCTGGAACGCGTCGCCGTCGAACCCGGCGTCGCGGAGCAAGGCTTCGATGGCGAGCCCCGTGCCCGTCACGTTGGGCGCGTGCTTGAGGAGGGCCACGTTCCCGGCCATGAGCGCCGGCGCAGCGAAGCGGAAGACCTGCCACACCGGAAAATTCCACGGCATGACGGCCAGCACCGGCCCCAGCGGCTCGTAGGCGACGACGCTCTTGTGCGCATCCGTGCGGACCGGCTCGTCGGACAGGAAGTCCTCGGCATGCTCGGCGTAGTAGCGGCACACCCACGCGCACTTGCGCACTTCGGCGCGGGCCTGCCCGACCGGCTTGCCCATCTCGCGTGTCATCAGCGGGCCAAGCGTATCGGCGCGGTCTTCGAGCAGGTCGGCCGCCCGGTGCATCCGCTCGGCCCGGGCGTCAAACGCGGTTTGCCGGTGGCGCGCAAACGCCGTGGCAGCGCGGTCGAGGCGCTGGTCGAGGTCGGCGTCCGAGAAGGTGTCGTACCGACCGAGCTCTTGACCGGTGGTGGGATTGGTGGTGATGAGCGGCATGGTAGGGCGGCATTGGTTCAGCGGAGGAGCGAACACAGCATGACGAGCACGCGGACTCGAAAGATCGGAGTCCGCCGCCTCACATGCACGGTCCCTCCCAGATGAATGATTCCGCGCTTCCACTACGCCATCTCGGCCGACACTCGCTGCGGGGGTGAATGCTGCGGCAGGGCAATCGTTACTGTCGTGCCTTTGCCCTTTTCGCTGTCGACGTCGATGCGGCCCTCCATATGCTCCAGCAGGCGGCACGCGATGGTAAGCCCCAGCCCAGCGCCCGCATGCTCATGCTCGCGCGTTAGGCCATCCGACTCCTGCTTGAACTCCTCGAAGACCCGCGGCAGGAACTGCGTCCCGATGCCAACGCCGGTGTCCTGCACCTCGATCGTGACCCACCCGCCCGCCGCAGCCGTCCGGATGGTCACGGCCCCGTTGTTCGTGAACTTGATGGCGTTATCCAGTACATGCCGCAGGATCTGATCGAGCACCGACCGGTCGACGCAGGCCTGGAGACGCGGATCGCCCGCTTCCACCTCCAAAGCAACGTCCTTCGCGTGCGCCGCCGTGCTGAACGCCTCGATCGCGTCCGCGACCACGGTCGACACGACTACCTCCTCGACTTCGAACGCCACGTTTCCGCTTTCGAGCTGCGCCAGTTCCAGGATCGTGTTCAGGGTATTTTCGAGCCGCCGTCCATTCGTGACGATGGTCTCGGCAAACCCCCGATGGGACGCGTCGACCTCTTCCCGCAAGATGCTGGCATACCCCAGGATACCGGCCAGGGGCGTGCGCAGCTCGTGGCTGATATTGTCCAGCAGGGCCGACTTGACGCGTAACATCTCTTCGGCCCGCTCTTTGGCCCGCCGCAACGCCTGCTCGGTGCGCTTGCGTTGCCGAATGTCGCGCACGACGACGCAGCGTACGTCTTGCCCGTCATAGGTAATCGCGCTGACGCTGACCTCCACATCAATAGCGGTACCGTCCCGGTGCCGGTACTGGCACTCGGCCACGCGGTGTGTAGCATCGTCCAACCGGTGCACTGCCTGCATGTCCGCCCGGTCGTCAGGGGCAGCAAGGATATCCTCGACGGTGTGCGCCTGCAGTTCATCCGGCACGCATCCGATAAGCTGGCAGAACGCCAGATTGGCCTCCAGGAAGCGCAGCGAACCGGCTTCGGCCAAGTATACGCCGTCGGACGTCTGGTCGAATACGGCACGCGACCGCGCCTGGCTATCGGCCAAGCGATTCTCGACGTAGATGCGAAGATGGAGCGCCGAGCGCCGCGTAGTAGAGCAATGCCAACAGCACAAAGCAACTCATGAACAGCGTCGGGTCGACGGCCGACTGCGTGGCAAGCACAAACGCAGCGGCCGTCCCAACCAGCGAGGCGATGAAGAATGTGATGAGCGGTTCAGGGCGGCTCAGCCCGATGCTGTGCCCAATGCTGAGCGCGATAAACGTGAAAAGCAGCCACACGGCGTAATTGGGTGCAAATCCGCTCAGGGCCGCAAGAAGAATAGACCACCCCATCAGCGCATAAAAGAGTGCGTACGTCAGCACCGCCATATGACGCCGGACGAACGCACTAGCGTACGAGAGGAGCACGAGCACGGCGGGAAGGGCCGCCACCGTCAAGCGCAGCCCCATCGGATCGACGGCCCGCTGACCGGTGGCTGGATAGTAGAGCGCCGACGCCGCGATGCCCAGTGCGGCCAGGGCGCCGATGATCCGGAAGGCTGTGCGCTGGGCATGCCGGACGGCGTCCGGATCCCGCTCTCCCTGCCCTCTCGGATGGAGTGTGGCAAACAGGTCGTGCAAAACATCCTTCACGGCATGTGGGCGGGCTCAGTGGAAAATGAATGAGTGATGCCCCTGCAGGGGGGCCATGAGGCAGGCAGCCGGTCCGCCCTTCCGAGCCGGGGAAACCTGCCAAACCGGTCGTTCGTGAGACACGGCGCATCGCCTTCTTTGTCCAAGTATCGACGACGACCGTTGGAGGCTTAACGCGTGGCACGCCCTATGCTGCGTGTAAGGCCGGGCGCTGCAGCATCGTTCGACGTCCTGCTCTCCAGTCGGCCCCGTGCCGTGACGGCTCCCTCATCGCCCGTATCCCAGTCCGACATCGAGCGGCTGATTGGCCTGCCCGTCCATGATCTGGCGCTCTACGAGCAAGCCCTCACCCACCGCTCGCGCTTTCGCGGGCAGGCCGACAATCACTTGGCCACGAACGAGCGCCTCGAATTTTTGGGCGACGCGCTGCTGGGCTTCGTCATGGCCGAGGCGCTGTACCGGCGCTTCCCGGACAAGAACGAAGGCTACCTCACCCGGCTGCGCGCCAAACTGGTGAGCGGGAAGGCGCTCGCCCGCTACGCCCGGCGCATCGACCTGGGCCCGCACCTGCTGATGAGCGAGAACGCCGTGCGCAGCGAGGGCCGCAACAACCCGAGCATCCTCGCCGACGCCTATGAAGCGCTGGTCGGCGCCGTCTACCTGGATCACGATCTCGACGCGGCTCGCCGTTTCATCCAAACCTCCGCGCTCGGCCCCGTGGACCTCAGCGCGATCGCCGCGCAGAACGAGAACTACAAGCAAGAGCCAACTGCTGGAGTTTGCACAGGCGCAGGGACGCCCCCAACCCACCTATCGCGTCGTTCACGCGGAGGGGCCGAGCCACGACCGGACGTTCACCGTAGAGGCCCTGCTTGACGACACCCCGCATGGTCAAGGTACGGCCAGCAGCAAAAAGAAGGCGGAGCAACTGGCGGCCGCGGAAGCACTCGATGCGCTGCGCGAGAACGACGCCGAGCCGCTGGGCGACGAGCGCGCCGGTCGATGACAATGCCCCCGCGGCAACGGTACCGATTCAGGGGGTGTGGGGCCTCCGGTAGCTCACCGGCCGCAGGCGCCCCTCATCGTCGAGCAGGTTCGTCTCGGCCCCCGGCACCACGTCGGTGTTGTGGGCCGAGGCGCACCGCCACCCGCCTGGCGTGTCGTGCACCACGAACGAGAAGATCGTCCGCCGCGTCCGGGGCGCCTCGACCCCATCCGCCGCGCTCTGGCCCACCATCTCCATCTTGGCGTGAACGACGGCGATGCGCGGTGACAACCGCTTGACCCGTGTCTCCAACAGCGTGAGCGTAGACGCGCTAAAGATGCGCTCCAACCCGTAGGCATGCGCCTTTTGGATGGCGGCCCGGTTGTGCCACCAGAGCCCCGTCACGTTGACGAACTCGGCGTCCTCGTCAAACAGCGCCCCGATACGCTCGGGATCACGGTCGTTCCAGGCCGCGACGAATGCCTCGGGAAGGCGCTCGGGCCGATGCAGCGCATCGTCGGGTTCGGTAGGCGGAGTGGTCGATTCAGCCATTGCCGCGAACAGGGGCGTGCATGGGGGCGGTCGAAGGTCCATGGGACAGGGTCGCAAACCATCCGCCCCCTGTCAAGCCGCCCGCCCCAGCACCCGGGGCGATTGCATTCGTCACACGGCGCCTTCAACATGGAGCCGTGTGACCGACGCCCCACCACCGCCTCCCCGGAAAGGCTGTCGTTCAAGCCCACCGTCGTTCCCGCGACGTGGGGACTCGGCCCATCCGGCTTCCACTAGATGTCCGGTGCAGCGCAATACCAGCCCCCGGTGGATGCGCCGTCCGCCGTGTCTTATTTTACCAACTACTCCGACCTGCTCCGCACGCTCGCCCCCCTGCTACGTGCCCCGCAGACGACGACCCTGGCTCTCCACCGCGGCCCCGCCTCCCGACGCGTCCGCGTCGCAAGCCTCCGGTTTCGCTCGCCCGACAACACTGTCTTTTTCGTGTCCCATGTTTGACCTCCCTCCCCATCTCGATTTTGCGCTGGACCTGGCGCAGACCGCCGAGGCGGAAATCATGCCGCGTTTCCGCAGCGCCGCGGTCACCCGCAAGCCCGACGGCAGCGAAGTTACCGAAGCCGATCGCGAGGCCGAGCGCCACATGCGGGCGCGGATTCGGGCACACTACCCCGACCACGCCATCCTGGGCGAAGAGTTTGGCGCAACGGGCGCCGACGACGCCCGCTTCCGGTGGATTCTGGACCCGCTCGATGGCACAGCCGGCTTCACGCTCGGCGTCCCGCTGTTCGGCACGCTGGTTGGGCTGCTGGACGCGGGCGAGCCCGTCGTGGGCGTCATCCATTTTCCGGCACTCGGCGAGACGGTCTACGCCGGCCATGACACAGGCTGCTGGTTTAGCGCCGGCGGGAGCGCCCCCGAACGGGTGCAGGTGGATCCGGTCGACACGCTCGCGGCGGCCACCGCCTCCACGACCGGCCTCCACAGCTCGGACGTGATGGCGCCCGATGGCCAGACGCCGTATCGCCTTACTGAGCTCGTCCGCCGCGCTGGCAAGTTTCGCTTCGTGACGGACTGCCTGCAGCACGCCCTCGTGGCGCGCGGGCGGATGCACGCCGCCGTCGACACCTCGTCCGCCGCGCCGGCAAGTTTCGCTTCGTGACGGACTGCCTGCAGCACGCCCTCGTGGCGCGCGGGCGGATGCACGCCGCCGTCGACACGCTCATGGCACCGTGGGACGTAGCCGCGCTTGTGCCCTGTGTCCGCGAAGCAGGCGGAGTGGCCCTCCCCCTCGACCCGGCGGCGGACGACGTCGTCTTCGCCGGCGGCCTGGTCACGGCCAGCACGGCGCCGCTCGCGCACGCCGTGCGCGACCTCCTGCAGCCGGAATAGCGAGCGGGGACGGCGCTTGTTACACGCCCGTTTCATCAACCCGCAAAACCCACCAAAGCATCACACGTCGGATTGAACTGCTGCTTTCCCTTATGGGTATCAGTATCCTCGGCCCGGCCTTCTTGCCTACTCGTTTTCAGTATTTTCTGAAAACAAATGCACGCCGGCTTCCGTTTTCGACCTGTCGCATTTTCTTCTTCTCTCTGATTCGGTACGTAACCTCCAGGACCTGACATGGCCATCGACCTTCCTTCGCTCCACGGATCGCTTCACCCAGCGGCACATCGGCCCCACGCCGGACGACCGGCGCGCCATGCTGGACGCCATCGGCGCCGACGCGCTCGACGACCTCATCGACGAGGCGATCCCGGCTGCCATTCGCACCAGCCGGCCGCTCGACCTGCCCGACGCCATCACCGAGCAGGAATTGCTCGACGAGGTCACCGCGCTGGCGGAGGACAATGACACCTACCGTTCGTTCATCGGAATGGGGTACCACGGCACCAATACGCCGCCCGTCATCCAGCGCGACATCCTGGAGAATCCGCAGTGGTACACGCAGTACACGCCGTACCAGGCCGAGATCGCGCAAGGCCGGCTGGAGGCGCTCCTCAACTTCCAGACGATGGTGTGCGACCTGACCGGGCTGGAGATCGCCAATGCGTCGCTGCTCGATGAGGCCACGGCCGCGGCCGAGGCCATGATGATGCTGAACCGCGTGACGCGCCGCCGGGACGCGGACACGTTCTTCGTCTCCGAGGACTGCCATCCGCAGACGATCGAGGTCGTAAAGGGCCGCGCCGAGCCGATCGGCGTCGAGGTCGTCGTGGGTGACCACCGCACGTTCGAATTCACCGACGCAGTGTTCGGCGCGCTCGTGCAGTACCCGACCACCGACGGCGCCATTGTCAACTACGCCGATTTCTGCGAGCGGGCGCATGACGCGGATGCCTACGTGGCCGTCGCCGCCGACCTGCTAAGCCTCACGCTCCTGCAGGCGCCGGGCACATGGGGCGCCGACGTGGTCGTCGGTAGCTCGCAGCGCTTCGGCGTGCCGATGGGCTACGGCGGGCCGCACGCCGCCTTCTTCGCCACGAAAGAGGCGCACAAGCGGCAGGTGCCGGGCCGTATGATCGGCGTCTCGAAAGATGCCGACGGCAATATGGCGCTCCGCATGGCACTGCAGACGCGCGAGCAGCACATCCGCCGCGGGCGGGCCACGTCCAACATCTGCACGGCGCAGGTCCTCCTCGCCGTGATGGCCGGCATGTACGCCGTCTACCACGGGCCAGAAGGCCTCCGCGCCATCGCCGAGCGCGTCCACAACCTGACGAAGGTGCTGGCCGCTGGGCTGGACGAGACGGGACACACGGTCCGGCACGGCGCCTTCTTCGACACGCTGCGTATCGACCTCGACGGCCGGACGCCGGACGCCGTCCGCGACGCCGCCGAGGCGCACGCCATCAACCTGCGCTACTACGACGACGGCTCGGTCGGCATCGCACTCGACGAGACGGTCAGCGCCAAAGACCTCGACGCGCTGTTCACCGTGTTCGGCGCGCAGAACGGGCAGAGCCTCTACGCCGAGGAGCTAGCCGACGACGTGGACCCGGGCTATCACGGCCCACTCCCGCGCGACACGGACTACCTGACGCATCCCGTCTTCCACCGGTACCACTCGGAGACGGAGATGGCGCGCTACATCCACAAGCTGGCGGCGAAGGACCTGTCGCTC
>JAAAPH010000506.1 GCA_009908415.1 Bacteroidota bacterium | reverse complement strand
AAGGCCTGCAGTTCCTCGTCCGTCAGCTCCCATTCGGGCCGCGTCTCGGACATGCCGGTGTCGCCCGTCGAGAGGTAGAGCGTGCCGTCCGGTCCCCATTCGAGGTCGCCGGCCTGGTGGCAGCACTGCGGCTCGGTGGGCACGCGGAGGAGCACCTCGCGGCTGTCGAGGTTCAGTGCGCCGTCCTCGTAGCGGAAGCGCGCCAGCGTGTTGATGAAGGTCTCGGGCTCGGCGTAGAAGGCGTACACATACGGCTCGCCGTCGTAGAAATTCGGGTCCACCTCGATGCCGTAGAGCCCATGCTCGATGTTGGTCGGGTCCGTCGTCGGGATCTGGCCAATGAGGCGCGACGTGTCGGCGGCTGCGTCGTAGTGGTGCACCTTGCCGCGCAACTCGGCGATCCACACGTTGCCGCGGTCGTCCACGGCGATGTCGTCGGGCCACACGTTATCGGCAATGACGTCCTTCTCACGGTGCCCGGAGAAGTCGGCCGGGGTGCGGCCGGCGGCCATGCGCATCCCTTCGAGCAGGTGCTGCACGAAGGCGGGCGTCGTCCACACGTCGGGGAAGTGGCCCAGCTTGGTCATGAAGACGCGTCCGTTCTCCTGATAGCGCATCCAGGAGATGGGGTAGTCGTCGCGCGTCTGATCAGCGTGGCCCTGCTCGACGCCTACGCTGTTCATGTCGAGCGACGAGAGCACGCGGGCGTTCCAGCGCGGATTTTCGTCGAGCACGTAGATCTCATCGCGGATCCAGAAGGCGTCGCCGAAGGGGGCCATGGCCGGGTTGCTCGACGCCTCGACCTGGACGGCCACGCTCTGCGTCCACGGGTGCGAGTCGAACAGGCCGCCACCGACCATCGTGCGGTACGCGTCCCAGTTGTAGAAGGCGTCGAGCGCGGCGTGGGCACCGACGAAGCCGCCCCCGTTTTCGACGAAGTTCAGGATGGCGGCTTGCTGTTCGGGCGACACCGTCTCGGTGGGTTCGGCGTCGCCGGCCAAGTCGGCGTCGGCCAGGATGTCGCCGGTCAGGGGGAGCTCGTACCCGCCCTGGCTCGCCATAGCGAGCGTACCATCGAGCGTGCCTTCTTGCAGCCGGATGTCGCCGTCGAACCGGCCGTACTGGTCGACGGTGAAGTGGAAGGTCAGGGTGCCGTCGTCGTACTGCACGTCTTCGAGCGAGCCGGGCGCGGGCTGCTGCTGGAAGGCGATGGTGCCGGAGAGGTCGTCGGGGGCACCATACAGCATGATGCGGCCGTCCATTGTACCCTGCGGCGTCTGGAGGGCGATGTCGTAGCCCCGCCACACCGCATCGGCCGAAGCCGCGGCCTCCTCTTCCTCGGCGCCGGCCGGCGTGCGGAGCGTGGCGTTGTTCAGGAAGAGGACGTCGTACTGCGCTAGGTTTTGTTCGGTGAGCTGCGTCAGGTCTTCGGTAACATCAAACTGAAACTCGGTCGTGGTTTCGAGCTCGGCCACGAGTTCCTTGGCCGTTTCGATGGCCGGTCCGTGCCGGAAGCCGTGCGTGGCTGTGACCATCAGCACGCGGATCGGGTCGCGGTTGTCAGAGACGGCAAACAGGTCGGCAAGGCGCGTCGGGTAGTCCTGCTCCGGGAGGGGCTTGACGCGGATGTTCCGGAACCAGGTGGTGGAGGCGGGGTCGTGGTTCTGCACGCCGATGTAGCCCTCGCGGCCGCGGTCGCCGAAGAAGTCGTTCACCTTCTCGCCGTTGAGGAAAACCTCGTAGCGCTGGCCGGTGACCTCGATGCGATACGAGTTCCACGCGCCGGCCGGTCGGGCCGCGCTCTTAAACGGCGCCGAGAAGTCGTAGATGGCGCCCGTCCGATTGATGGGAGCAGGGGCCGAGCCGTCGATTTGGATCTCGTAGCCGTTGTTGACGGCGTGCCACGGGTCGTCCGTTCGTTCGGGGAAGCGGAGGAAGAGGCCGGAGTTGGCCGAGTCGTTTTCCACCTTCCAATCGAGCTCCAGGACGTAGTCGCGGAACGGGCGCTCGCTGTAGTAGAAGAGGCCCATGCCGCCTTCGCTCTGCATGGTGCCGTTCGGCTGCAACGTGAACTGGCCCGGGCCGGCTTGCGTCCAGCCGTCGAGGCTCGTGCCGTCAAACAGCGTGATCCATTCGCTGGTGTCGGAAGCGGGCGGTTCGGTGGTGTCCTGGGTGCCGGCGCATCCGGCGACGGCGAACGCAACGGCGAGGACGAGGAGAAGCGGCCAGCGAGAGGGGGAGGGAAGCATTCGGTTGAGCATCGTCATGAAACAGGGGGGTCAGGCGTTACGGGGTGCACACAGGAGGTAGGAGGGGGCGGTGCATCAGCGGCTGGCAAGGCCGGCCGCTTGGGCTTCTTGCAGCGCGAGGCGCAGGCCGCCCTCCATCATGATGGGTTCGACGCGGCCGTTGTTGTTGGCATCCATGCCGTTGAGCGCCTTTTCGAGCAGTTGCGTCATGCCCGCGGCGTGCTGGCGGGCCATGTCCACGTCGCCGTCGTAGCTCGTCTTGAGGATGTTCACGGCCTGCGAGTAGGCTTCGTGGAGCCATCCGGTGTCAGCCGAGGAGTTCCAGAAGGCCACCGGCGCGTCCCACTTGTACGTGAGGTCGATCCGGGGCTGTAGCTCGCCCTTCGTGATGCCGTTATCCAGCCGCATCCAACCGATGGCGTTGTTGAGCGGCGCGACGATTGCCTCGTGGGAGAAGCGCGCGCCGGGCGTCTCGGGGCCGGCGCTGTCGGGGGCCACGGCAAACTGGCTGCGCACGTACCGGCCGCGCCCCAGGATGCCGAGCTCACTCGGGTCGTCGATTTCCGGGCCCGCGGTACCCAGGCGGGCGGCAAAAGCGGAATCGAAGGCCGCGGGAGAGGTTTGCCAGCGCGTCTTCCAGCCGTGCTGGGCGGTGGCGCCGCGGGGCGTTTCGGGGTCGACCCCCGACGATACGCCCCACACGGCTTCGAACACGGCGTCGGCGCCTTCTTTGACCGCACGCACGGTCGAGGCGGACTCCGCGGCGCGGCTTGCATCGAGCGCTTGCTCGGTGAGGGTCACGATCTCCTGCAAGCGATCGCCGACGTCGCCGTTCGGGGATTGTGCCGCGGCGAGATGCGGTTCGAGCCCGAGCGTGAGGAAACCACAGGTCAGGACGATGAGGGCGGACAGTCGGAGGGAGGTGCGCATGAGAAGAAGATCAAACGGTTGAGGGGGTACTGAGAAGGCGAGCGCAGCAGCGTGCCATCCTGAAAACGGTCGAAAGCGCTTCGGGGCGCCGGTTGGCCCGGTGGGGAAAACCAATCCGCATCGACATACGAAGAGCACCGCTTAGGGTTGCACACATTGTGGCAATTTGGTGCGCATCCTGGTGTCGCTCATGGAGCAACCGGGTAGGGTGGTTTGGCCTACCGAGGGGGGAAGCCGGCGTCGTGGGGCGAGCTGCCGGCTAGTGGCAGTGCCCGTGCGCCTCGGACCACACCTGGCCCGGCGGGCAGTCGGCCGCCGCTGCATCGTCGCGAGAGAACGACCGGCCCAGTAGCAGCAGGCCCGCGATGAGGGCTGCCGCGATGAACACGGCGGTCCAGGTCGACATGGAGAAAGCGGTCGACTGGCCCTGGCAGCAGTTCTTGTACTTGCGGCCGCTGCCGCAGGGGCAAGGATCGTTGCGACGAGGCGCTTGAGACATGGTCGGGGGAGAGTCAGCGAATAAAGACGGGGGCGCGGAACGCTGAACTACGGCACGCCATCCCACGAACGCAAGCCCTGAGCGCCAGCCTTGAGTGCCAGCGATGCGGTCCCGGGTTGTACGGTGACGAACGAGAACGGTATGTTACGTCCGCTGAGTGCGCATCCCCTGCGCCATCGCTAGCTTTTCATCCATCCCCCCCTCTCCATGACCGTCCACCTCGAACGCATCAACGACGCTATTCAATTCCAGGCGGAGGCCGAAACCGGCTACACGTTCTCGATCGGCTCCGAGCCCGAGCACGAGGGGGTGCGCCCCATGGAAATGGTCGCGTTCAGCTTCGGCGGCTGCAGCAGCATCGACATCCTGAGCATCTTGAAGAAGCAGCGGCAGCCCGTGGAGCGTTTCGACGTGGCGGTCGACGGCGAGCGGGCCACGGACGCGGTGCCGGCCGTCTTCACCACGCTCCACGTGCACTATCGGCTCGAAGGCGAGGTGGAGCCCGACAAGGTGCGGCGGGCCATCGAACTGAGCCTGGACAAGTACTGCTCGGTTTCGAAGATGCTGGAGCCCACCGTCGAGCTGGCGTACACCTTCACCGTCAACGGCGAGACGTACGAAGGCGGCACCCGCTCGCCGGAGTAGGGGGCGGCCGGCCGGCGACGTCATCATCGAGGCGCCGATCCCCGCCGGATCACCGTCATCACGAGCAGGCCCGCAATGATGAGGAGGCCGCCGGGTAGGGTCCACCACGACGGCAGCTCGCGCAGCAGCACCGCCGCCAGCACGGTGGCCATGAGGGGCGTGAGCATCCGGATCGAGGTCACGACGACCGACGGGATGCGGCTGGAGGCAATGGCGTAGGCCGTGGTCGGCACCACGGTCGACAAGATGCCCAGGCCCACGAGTGGGCCGATGGTCGGCAGCTCCGCCCAGGCCGTAAGGGCCGCGGGGCCGTCCAGGAGCAGCGTGCTTGCCAGCATGCCGAGCGCACCGACCCCGAACGTGAAAATCGTCGTGCTGCGGGCGCTGGGCGCTTCGTCGCGGAGCCGCGCCATGCGGTACGTCAGCGAGTAGCCGGCAACCAACCCGCCCGCGGTCAGGGCCAGGAGGTTGCCGAGCAGCCGTCCGGACAGGAGCGAGGCGCCCGTGGTGAGCCCCGGCGCCACGATGAGGGTGACGCCGGCCATGGTGAGCAGGGCGCCGACCTGCTCCGTAGGCGGCGACGGGTGACCGCGGATGAGCTTGTAGGCCAGCGCGAACAGCGGCGAGGTGCCGAGTAGGAGCGTCGCCTCCGCAATCGAGGTCAGCTGGAAAGCGATGACGGCGAGCAGATAGCTGCCCACCATGAGGAGGGCGAGCGTCCACGCCATCGTGGACCGGACGGCCGCCACGACCTGGCGCCGCGTTGGCCCACGAAGGAGGGGGGCGGCCGCCAGCATCGCAATCGTGAAGCGGCCGGCCACGATGGACAGGGGGGAGAGATCGGGCAACTGGCGCACGAAGAGGCCTGTGGCCGACCAAGCACAGGCTGCGATGACCGCCGCCGTCACGCCGCGGCGATCGATGGATGTCGTGGTGGTTGGGGGAGCCATGTAAGGGCGCTATTCAAGGAGAGCCTGGAACGCAGTGTTGACCGAGCAACAAGAATGCGGCCGCCCCCTACCGGAGTTTTTACCATTGTGCTACGAAGTGAGGGCTCCTCGCAATCTTCGAACAAAGGGGACTGGATCTTCGGGGCCGGCACCGGGTGCGCGCGTCCTCGTCACGAGCGTGCCGATAAGGCGGGGCCCGCGTCGGGCCAACACGTCCCGGTGGACTCGTGAACCTCAGCTCGGCCTAGACGTTTGCGGGCGTGCAGTATTTTTCATGAACCGTATGTCCTGTCTATGCTGGCTCCGGAAAAACTCAAAGAGATCAAGCGCCGCTTCGAGGAGATCGAGCAGGAAATGGCCGATCCCGAGGTGGCGACCGACGCCGAGCGTATGCAGGAGCTCAGCCGCGAGCACGGCGAGCTTCGTGAGGTGGTCGCAGTCATCAAGCGCTACGAGCGTATGCTCAGCGAGCGCGATGACCTGGAAGAGATGGTGCGCGAGGAAGAAGGAGAGCTCGCGGAGATGGCCCAAGACGAACTCGACGACCTGCGGGCCAAGCTGCCGGTTGTGGAGGAGGAGCTCAAGATGAAGCTCATCCCGAAGGATCCCGAGGACGTCAAGAACGCCATCGTTGAGATCCGGGCCGGGACGGGCGGGGACGAGGCCGCGCTGTTTGCGGGCGACCTCTTCCGCATGTACACGCGCTACGCCGAGAGCCGGGGCTGGACGTACGAGGTGATGGACAGCTCGCCGGGTTCGCAGGGTGGGTTCAAGGAGATCACGCTCGGCATTCAGGGCAAGGGCGTGTTCGGCACGCTCAAGTACGAAAGCGGGGTGCACCGCGTCCAGCGCGTGCCGGAAACCGAATCGAGCGGCCGCATCCACACGTCGGCCGCGTCGGTCGCCGTGCTTCCGGAAGCCGAAGAGGTCGACATCGACATCAACCCGAGCGAACTCAAGGTCGACACGTTTCGCGCCAGCGGTCCGGGCGGCCAGTCGGTCAACACGACGGACTCGGCCATCCGCATCACGCACATGCCCACGCAACTGGTGGTGACGTGCCAGGACGAGAAGAGCCAGCACAAAAACCGCGACAAGGCGATGCGCGTTCTCCGCTCGCGGCTCTACGAGAAAAAGCTGGAAGAGCAGCGCCAGGAGCGCGACGAGGCCCGCCGCTCCATGGTCGGCAGCGGGGACCGCTCCGCCAAGATCCGCACGTACAACTTTCCGCAGGACCGCGTCACGGATCACCGCCTGACGGGAAGCGACAAGAACCACGCGCTGCAAACTATCATCGACGGCGACCTCGACCCGATCATCGAAGCGCTCAAGGCGGACGAGCACGCCGAACGCCTCGCCAACCTGTAAGTCTGATGCGCACGCGCCGGGCACGCCGCGTTTCCTATGGCCACCTTCGACATCCCGCATCTAGATATCGATGACCCCGAGCAGGTGGTGGGCGAACTGGGGGAACTCGACCCGGCGCTCATCGCCGCGCAGAAGCGGGCCATCGCCCTGCTGGAGGGCCTCGACGTGACGGATGTGACGGCGCAGCGCCTCGCGTGGCTCATTCTGTGGAGCCAGCTTTTCGCCGCCATCCGGGGCGTGCAGGCGGCCGTCGTCTTCCGCTCGCGGCTGCTTCTGGAGTCGACCTGGCGGTTCACGTTCGAGGTGTTTCTGCACCTGCAGGCCATCATCGAACCGGCCTTGGTGGACGACGAAAAGGCCGCGGACGCCACGGCACAGGCCGGGCGGGCGGACGAGATGGACCGGCGCCTCACCGCCTTTTCCGCCTGGTGCCTGTGGAACGACGACCATCACATCGATTGGATGATGGACCCGCGCACCATCGAGTCGCTTGGCAGCCTCACCGAGCGGAGCGACCTCGAAGCCGACCTGTCGGCGCTCCGCTCGCAGCGACAGGAAATCTGGGGCCTGATGGACACCGCGGCGCTCGACCCGTGGATCCGCAAAATGGACCGCCGACGCGACGGGCCCGACGAGCGGCACGTGTTCTCGTTCTACGAACTCCTCGGGCTGGAGACAACCTCCGTGAGCCAGCGGCTCATTCGGCTCAACAGCGGCGCGAGCATCGGCGCGTACTCGCGCGCGTCTGTGGTCTTGCACGGCTCCACGGCCAACCATTTTTTGGACGTCGAGGCCGGCGAGGTGACGCCGCGCCTGCGCGACGGGGCCGACGTGGAGAGCGCCGCCACGCCGTACATCACTGTGGGCCTTGAACTGCTCGGCGAAATCAAGCCGTTCCTTTGGCCCGCCGCGCCGGCCAGCGGAACCGCGACCGGCTGACTCAATTTGCAGGCATTTCAAATGCGGAGCGCGACCTCCATCCGTCCCAGCAGTTATAATGGACTGCAATATTCTCCCTGCTCCGGCCTGCCGGGGCATGATTTCTTCATCATACCGTAGGGACCCATCTTATGGCTATGCCCAAACACCAGTACGAGCTCACCTACGTCCTGAGTGGGGTGCTCAAGAGCAACGACATCGAAAACCTCGTGCGCCGCGTCAACGAGTTCGTCGAGAACAACGACGGCGAAATCATTGAAGTCGACGAGTGGGGCTCGCAGCGCCTCGCCTATGAGATCGAGAAGAAGCGGAGCGGGCACTATGTGAACATGTACTTCCGCGCCCCCGGCGAGCTTATCGCTAAGCTGGAGCGCGCCCTGGAAATCGAGGACGACATCCTCCGGTACCTCACGCTCCGCATGGATGCCAAGATGATCCGGCATTATGAGCGCCAGAAGCGCGAGGGCTCCGAAGCGGCGACCGCCGACGAGTAGCGCGTCCCGCCTCCGCATCCGTTTCTTCCAACCGACGATCCTAGCAGACCATGGCGAACCAGAATGACGGCGACTACGAGCACATCGAGTACGTCGATTACAAAGACACCGAATTCCTGCAGCAGTTCATCAACAACCAAGGCAAGATCCTGCCGCGCCGCGTGACGGACGTGCCGGCGGGCGTGCAACGTCAGATCACGCGCGCCATCAAGCGGGCACGGCACCTCGCCCTACTCCCGTTCGTGGAAGACAATGTCCGGTAGCGACCTCCGGACGCGACGGCAGTATCGACACGAATTCGCTTTTTACGCTGAAGAGAACGAGTTATGCAAGTTATTCTATTGAAAAATGTGGAGCACCTGGGACAGGAGGGCGAGATCCACGAGGTGGCCGACGGCTACGGCCGCAACTACCTGATTCCGCAGGGGATGGCCCGGATGGCGACCGAAGGCGCCATCAAACAGGTGCGTGAAGAGGAACGGCAGGCCCGCCGCCGGAAAGTGCAGGAACGCAAGGACGCCGAGAAGGTGGCCGAGGAGCTTGGGGACATGGAGCTCGTGTTCACGGCCAAGGTCGGCGAAGAAAACCGTATCTTCGGTACGGTGACGACCCAGCAGATTGCGGTGGAGCTGGACAACCGTGGCTTCGACGTGGACCGCAAGAACATCGAACTCGACGAAGACATTCGGTACGTGGGGCTTTACACCGCCCGGGTGCAACTGCATCCCGATGTAGAGCAGCGCGTCAAAATTCGCGTCATGCCGGAGTCGGGGCCCGACGCGGCCTAGTTTTCGCTGATCTGCAGCGCGGACGTGCAACAACGCTTTCGAGATGCTCGTTCACCCTGCGGGGGGAGCGAGCATCCGGTACATCAGGGGGGCGGACGCGTAACGTTCCGGTCGACCGGGCGCCTTAGAGGGGAGTCCCGCAGGATCTTCAAATGCACGGTGCTATCGCTATCATGCGCATCACACGTACATTGTTGGCTATTGGAGTGGCACTGCTCGTGGGCACAATCGCCACACCCGCTGACGCCCAGGGGCTGTTGGGCACGGAGGAGCACGTCACGTGGACCACCGAGGCCGCGCCGCAGACCGTAGCGCCGGGCGGCACGGTGCACCTGCGCTTCCGGGCCGCGATCGGGTCGGGGTGGAAGATGTACGCGCTCGACTCGCCCGCGCCGACCCAGAGCGTGGACGTCACGTTCGATTCGTTGGCGGCCGGCCTGCAACTCGGCGACGTACGGCAGCGGACGCCGAAGCAGGGGTATGACCCCAATTTTGACAAGGAGGTCACCTATTTCGAGGGCGATGGGCTGCTCGAAGCGGACGTCGCCGTCGCTGAGTCGATGGCGCCCGGCACGTACGAGGTGACGGGCACGGTCACGTACATGGTCTGCAACGATCGCATGTGCCTGCCGCCCACGCAACAGCCCTTCACGCAGGCTGTGCAGGTGGAGCAGGGGGCGGCCACCGCGGCGGATCCGCTCGTTGGGACGTCGGCCGCCGGGAGCAGCCCGAGCGCCAGCGATGCGTCGGCGGCCGATGGCCCAGCCGTGGCCAGTGCGACCGACGACCTCGACGACGCGCGCCGGGGCGGACTCTGGGGCTTCCTGCTGCTGGCCATCGGCGCCGGTGCTGCCGCGCTGCTCACTCCGTGCGTCTTCCCTATGATTCCGCTCACCGTCTCCTACTTCACCAAGCATGCCGACAACCGAAGGGACGCGTTCCGCATGGCGAGCGTGTATGGGCTGTCGATCGTCGTCATCTTCACGGGGCTGGGGGTGCTCATGGCGGCCGTGCTGGGCGCGGCCGGGGCACAGACCATCGCGGCCAACCCGTGGGTCAACTTCTTCATCGGCGCGGTCTTCGTCGTCTTTGCGCTGTCGCTGCTTGGCCTCTTCGAGTTGCGCCTGCCGAGCGGCCTGCTCAACTACGTGAACCGGCAGGGGAACGAACGCGCCGGCTATGTGGGCGTGCTCTTCATGGGCCTCACCCTGTCGCTCGTGTCGTTCTCATGCACGGCACCCTTTGTGGGTGGGCTGCTGGCCGCCACGACCGGCGGCGAGTGGATCTACCCGGTGGTGGGCATGCTCGCCTTTAGCGCCACGTTTGCGATGCCGTTTGTCGGCTTCGCTATGTTTCCGAACGGCCTGGAGGCCCTGCCGAAGTCCGGCGGCTGGATGAACAGCGTGAAGGTGACGCTCGGCTTTATCGAGCTCGCCGCCGCGCTCAAGTTTCTCTCGAACGCCGATCTGATCTGGGGCTGGAACCTCCTGTCGCGCCCGCTGGCGATCGCGCTCACCGTCACCATCTTGGCGCTCTGCGGATTGTACCTGCTCGGCAAGCTGCGGCTGGCGCACGAACCGGCCACCGAGCAGATCGGCAGCCTGCGCCTCCTCGCGTCGATGGCGTTCTTCGGCGTGGCCCTGTACATGCTGCCCGGCCTCTTCGGGGCCCAGCTGGGCGCGATCGACGCGTACCTGCCGCCGCGCCAAGCCAGCGATCCCAACCTCGTTGCGGCGGCCCCCGGCTCCAACGCAGCCACGGCCAACGAGGAACTCGACTGGTATGTGGACGACCGCGCGGCGGCCTTCGAGGCGGCGCGCGAGCAAGACCAACCCGTCTTCGTCGACTTCACCGGGTACACCTGCACGAACTGCCGCGATATGGAGGCCAACGTCTTCACTCAACCCGAGATCGCTCGCCGGTTTGAGGACGACTTCGTGCTGCTCCGCCTCTACACCGACGCCCCGCCGAAGGGCCCCGAATATCAGCGCTACCAGCTGCGCCTGACGGGCACCACCGCGCTGCCCACCTACGTCGTGCTCGACCCGCAGGACGAGACGCCCGTCGACCGGGTGAGCGGCACCATGTCGGCCGACGCCTTCGGGCGGTTCCTGGACCGGGGCGCCGCGGCGTTTAGCAACCAGCAGCTCGCCGCCCGGTAGCGAATACACGGGGAGACGTGTTGACGTATGCGCCTCGACCCGTCCCCTGAAACGCAGCCCCGCACAACCCACACCGCGCAACCCACCCGCCATGGCCGAGCCGCTTCGTGAGTCGTCGTTCACCGTCACCACCGCCCGCGGCGATGTCGTGCACGGCGACGTGCGCTACCGCGACGACGGGCGTATCAAGCCGGTCGTCGTGTTCTGCCACGGCTTCAAGGGCTTCAAAGACTGGGGGCCGTTCCCGACGTGGGGCCGCCGCCTCGCCGAAGCCGGCTTCGTGTCCCTCCTGTTCAACTTCTCGCACAACGGCGTCGCGCCGGACGATCCGACGGCATTTACTGAGCTCGACAAGTTTGCTGAAAACACGTTCACACGTGAACTCGACGACCTGGAGGCTGTGCTGGACGCCATCACGGAGGGCCACCTGGCCGGCGCACCGCTCGACGCCGAGCGGGTCGGGCTCATGGGCCACTCCCGCGGCGGGGGCACCGCCATCCTGAAAGCGGCCCGCGACCGCCGCGTCCGTGCGCTCGTGACCTGGAGCGCCGTCTCGGGCTTTCTGGAGCGGTTCACCGAGCAGCAGATCGCGGATTGGGAGGCGCACGGCTACACGACGGTCGTCAACAGCCGGACGGGCCAGGAGATGCGCCTCAACCGCGTCTTGTACGATGACGCCCGCGCGCACCGGGACACGCTCGACGTGCAGGCCGCCGCGCGCGACATCGACGTGCCCTGGCTCATCGTCCACGCCCGCGACGACGAAGCCGTCCCCTTCGCCGAGGCCGAAACCCTCCACGCGGCCAACCCCGACGCGGAGCTTGTCGAAGCCCAGGGCGGCCACACGTTCGGCGGGGGGCATCCGTTTGAGGGCGACGTGCCCGCATCGCTGAACGCCGTGTGGGAGCGGACGATCTACTTCTTTGAAACGCACCTCGTGAAGCAGTCCGCGGCGTGGTAGGAGAACGGTGAGCCGGAGAGGCGGGGAATCGGAGAGGCGGTTGAACGTGCGAACGTTTCAACGCGCAACCCGCGACGCTCAACCCACCAGTGGCGCCGGGCGAACGCGCTCCCGTTGCAATTCGTTGCGGAAACGCATACCCTGGACGTAGAAGCTAGGGGTGTCCCGCCGACCGCGGGGCTGAGATCACACCCTCGGAACCTGATCCGGCTCATACCGGCGCAAGGAAAGCAGCAGGTGGCATGCGGAGTCTCGCATGGACCGTCGCGCACAGCAGGCGCCCCTGGCTTCGCTCGGAGCCCTTTTCACCCACCCGATGCGAACCCATGGCTACGCTGACTGCCGACCTCACCGAACCGCTCGATACCCGTGCCTTCGACGTTCCCCCGTTTGCCCACGCCTGCGTAGAGGCGGCCGGCGATGCGTGGGGCGCCTCGTTCGACCATCCCTTCGTGCACGCCCTGGCCGACGGCTCACTCGACGCGGAGCGGTTCACGTTCTACCAGATGCAGGACGCCCGCTACCTGGAGGCCTTCGCCGACGCGAGCGCTCTCATCTCCACGCGCTGCCCGGACCCCGACGACAAGCTCTGGTTTATCGATGCCGCCCGGCTGGCCCTCGTTGTCGAGGGCGAGTTGCATGCGGGCTACGGCGAGCAGCTGGGCTACGACGCCGAGGCCATCCGCGCGCTGACGCTCACGCCCAACAACCGGGCGTATCAGAATCACATGATCAGCACGGCCGAGCGGGGGACGCTCGTGGAGGCGACGGCGGCCCTCACGCCGTGCCCGTGGCTGTACGTGGAGCTCGGCCAGCGGCTCGAACGCGCGATGGGTGAGGTGCCCGACGATCACCCGTATGCCGAGTGGCTCGCCATGTACCGCGACCCGGAGTTCAACGAATACATGGACAACCTGCTGGAGCGGCTGCAGCGTTTCGCCGAGGCCGCCGATGACGCTGCGCGGGCCCGGGCGCGAGAGGCGTTCGTCGTGAGCCTGCGCTACGAGTGGATGTTCTGGGAGCAGGCCTGGACGCAGCAGGAGTGGCCCGTGTAGCGGCCAGCCCTGGGCGTACGGATGCTGCAGAAGGACAAACATCCTGAGCGAAGGGTATAGCTTGCTGTAGCAGGAGTCGTTCGGATCCATAGAAAAGAGGCGCGCCGCACCCATCGTGCGACGCGCCCCATTGAGCAGGCTACCCATCCTAGCCTACATGCGTTCGTCCAAAGCCACCGGCTACCACGCGCAGCCGTTGTCGACCTGGCCTTGCGCGGGCGAGCCGTCGATCCGGATGCAATCGGGCTTGGCCTCCAGTGTGTTGTCATCGTCGTCGAAGGTCGCGCCCGAGAGCGCGATCGACGCGAAGTCGCCTTTGGCCTCGGCCGTGAGGTGGTCCGAGCCCATCAACACCGCGCCGTCGAGCTCGATGTAGCGGCCGTCGGTCTTGAGCTCCACCCGGTTGGTCTCTGAGGTAAAGAGTCCGTAGGTCGCGATGATATCGCCCTTGACGTGGGAGCGGATCTCTTTCTGGGCCGTCAGCTCGGCGCCGCGCAGGTAGAGATCGTCGTCGCCGCTTATGTCAACAAAGTCCTCCGGGGCAGTGAGCGCCGCGCCGCTCGCGTCGATCTCCCACCGGGCTTCCAGCTTGATCTCTTCGCTGGTGGTCGTCGCGTTGATGTTGGGGAGCTTCAGCTCGCCTTCGTGCGACCGGAGCTCGATCTTCTTGGCGCTCAGGTCCACCTCCACGACGAGGTCGCCCTTGCTTTCGAACTTCAGGTCGCCCGAGGTCGTGATTGGGCCCAGCCCGGCCGGGATCACGAGCCCGTTGTCGCCGTCGGCCTTGTATTGTCCGTCTAGAATGTCGGCGTCAGTGACCGCGATGTCGTAGCCCGCGTCGTAGACGCCATTATTATTAACGTCCTCGAAGGCGTGGCGCGTACCCACGAACGGCGTCTGGCCCGTCGTGCCGCTCGGCGCGTTTTGCACGGCCGCGTCGCTTTCGGCCAGGAGCGCGCTCCGCAGGGCATCCGGCGACAGGGTCGGATCTCCGGCCAAGAGCAACGCGGCCAGCCCACTCACGTGCCCCGCCGCCATCGACGTCCCGCTCAGCCGCACCATGTGTCCGGCGTCGTCGAGCGAGTTGGGCAACGAGAGGATGTCGACGCCCGGCGCCATGAGGTCCACCAGCGCGCCGTGGTTCGAGAAGTCGGCCATGGCCAGCTGTGCGTCGTGCGCGCCGACGGTGATGGCGTCTTCGACGTGTGCCGGCGTCACCGTGCTCGCGTCGATGCCGTCGTTGCCGGCGGCGACGATGTAGGTCACGCCCGCGTCGATGGAAGCCTGAATGGCTTCGTCGAGCGCGTTGTACTGCGTCAGGCCCACGTCCACGCCGAGGCTGATGTTGACGACCATCGGCCAGTCGGGGTTTGCCTGCTTGAGCGCGGTGATGTGGTCGACCGCGTCGACGACCGTGGAAAGCTCGGTGTCGCCGTTGTCCTGCATCACGCGGTAGTCGTGCAAACATGCGTTTGGTGCGACCCCCAACACGCCCTTGAAGTTGTCTTTCGCACCGATCGTACCGGCGATGTGCGTGCCGTGGCCCAGCTTGTCGCCGTCGATGGCCTCATCGAGGAAGGAGCGCGTCTCGCACACGTTCAGGTCGGTGCTTTCGATGCCGCTGTCGAGGACGAAGACGTGGACCTGGTCGGCGTTGTCGCCGTGAGCACGGAGGGCATCGCTGACCCGTCGCACGGCCCAGGGGGTGTGCTGCAGCCAGGCATAGGTGTCATCGTCGGATGCTTTCTTGTGGCGGACGGTCGGGTCCGGCTCGACCCACTCGATGTCGTCGTCCTCCTCGATCATCTCCAGGAAGTCGTCCAGTTCGCCCTCCTTGATGCGTACCGAGAAGCCGCGCTGGGCCGCCTCGAACGAGCGTCTAACGGTGATGTCGCTCTCGTCGTCGTAGCGCTCGAGGACGCGTTGCGGTTCGAGGACCGTGTCCGATAGGCCGAGGATGAAGTCGGTGTCGGTGAGCAGGTCTTCATAGCGCTCGAGGACGCGTTTGTTGGCCCCATTGGCTCCTTTCATGAGATGGGCATAGCGGAGCTTATTGGCATCCGGGGCTTCGGCAGCCGGCTCTGTGGACTCCATCGTGGGGGGGGCGGTGAGCAGGCTGTCGGTGCATCCGGTCAGGAGCCCAAGGCCCAGAGCCAGCAGCGTCAGTACAGCATAGCGTTGAAAGAGGCGTACGTAGATCATGGCTTCGAAGTGTAGTCCGAGGGGAGTCGAAGACGTGCAGCCGCTCGATCGAGCCGACCGCGACGGGGCCATCATCCTAGCGATCACGAGCAAATGGAGCGTGAGGGTGCGTCGGTATGGATGGCGCTGTCGTTGTCTTTTGGATTGTTGCGTGCTCTATTTAGAGGCGCTCATTTGCCCTGGACCGTATCTAGTATTGGCGTTTCGACCAATCATCTTTTGGATGATATAGGCAAAAACATTTTTCAGGTGGGTCAGGTTGGCATGCTCTTTCAAGGGGTGGTGTATTTCCCGAAAACAGCGCCTGGCGCACGTAGAGGTCGTTTTGGAGGCTCGGCGGCAGGAAAAAGATACACGTGTGGAAATGTAACCCGGCCGAGTGTACCCTGCGCCGCCGCGCGGGCAACGATGCCTCCTGAGGAGTCGCCGGCGGACGCCGGGCGCGCAGACTTCTTGAAGGGCGCCCCGCGTGAGGAGTGGAGTTGTGCCGGGGGAAAAGGGCCTGTTTGAATTCGTGCCTCGGAATGCCGCGTAGCTTCTGTGGACTGCGAATCGCGCGAGGGGCCCTTCTTAAGCGGATGCGTTTAGCGTCGATAAACAGACTGCGGACCCACCCAGGGCCTCCTGAGCACCTCTGCACCGGGCTTCCCCCCGGCAGCAAATGACGCGTCCCGCGACCCTGCGCCAGCGATAGCGTACTGGTCCTTCACGTCCGGGCGAGCACCTTCTTCTCAGTCCTCTCATGTCTGCTCACTTCCTGCATTTTACGGGTGTAGGCGATGCAAAGAGCACGCTCCTCGCGCTGATCCTTGTTGGGATGGTGGCGCCGGTCCAGGCTCCGATGCAGCGCGCATGGGGGCAGTCTGCGATCAACCTGGATCCGGAAAAGACGATTACCCAGTTTCACATCGACCACTGGGGGCAGGACGAGGGCCTTCCGCAGCAGACCGTGAACACCGTCATTCAGACGCGCGACGGATACCTGTGGGTCGGCACGCAGGAGGGGCTCGTCCGGTTCGATGGCCACTCGTTCACGGTATTTAACGCGCGAAACAGCGGGTTGCAAAACGACCACATCAAGGCGCTCCACGAGCGGAAGGATGGATCGATCTGGGTAGGCACCATGGGCGGCGGCGTGAGTCGGTTTCAGGACGGGCAGTTTATGACGTACACCGCACAAGACAGTTTGCCCAGCAACCTGGTAAGCGCGATTGCAGAGACCGAGGAGGGGCAGCTCTGGATTGGCACGTTTAATGGCGGCCTCGCGCGCTATGACGGCCGTCACTTCACGGCGTATACGGGGTCGGACGGACTGCCTGGGGCCAACGTCACGGCGCTGCTGCCGGGGGAGGGCGATACCCTCTGGGTTGGCACCCGCGAAAACGGGCTCGGGCGATGGGTCGATGGAACCTTCAGGCCCGTGGAGGGCGGTGGCGCCATGCCCCCGCGCATCACCAGCCTTGCAGCGGCCCGGGACGGTGGGTTTTGGATAGGGACCGGCAATCGGGGCGTCCTGCGGTATCGCGACGGCGTGACCGAGGCCTACACCACCGATGAGGGGCTGAGTGCTAACACGGTGCTCGCCCTTCACGAGGATCGGGACGGGACGCTCTGGATCGGAACCGAGTATGAAGGATTGAACCGGCTGGTCGATGGCGCGCTCACCCACATCACCACCGACCACGGGTTGTCGCATAACGTCGTCGAGGCGCTCCTGCAGGGCCGGGAGGGGAGCCTGTGGATCGGAACGGCCGGCGGCGGACTGAACCGGCTCCGGGACGGGAAATTCGCCACCTACACCGTGCGCGAGGGGATGGGCAGCAATCAGGTATACACGGTGACTGAGGACACGTCCGGCCACCTCTGGGTAGGCACGGAGGGCGGCGGGGTGAGCCGGCTCGAAGACGGCCAAGTGGTGGCAACCTACACCACCGAGGAGGGTCTCGCGTCGGACGTGGTGACCGCGCTGCACGGTAGCCGCGACGGCAGCGTGTGGATCGGAACGCTCCGGAATGGCCTCAACCGCCTCGTCGATGGTGGCATTCAGCAGTTCACGCCGGAGGATGGGCTGCCGAGCCCTGGGATCTACGGGTTATTCGAAGCCAGCGACGGCACGCTTTGGGTCGCCACCGGCAAAGGCCTCGCCCGCTATCGGGAGGGCACGTTCACCGGGTGGACCACCGAAGACGGGCTCCCGAGCAATCTCGTGACGACGATGGCCGAGGACGCCGACGGGCACCTCTGGGTCGGGACGTTCGACGAAGGCCTCCACGAGCTTCAGGAGGGGGAGGTCACGGCGCATTACACCGTGGACGATGGGCTGGAGAGCAACACCGTATTAGACATCCACGTTGATCGGGCCGGGGGACTCTGGGTGGCCACTCAAGAGGGCGGGCTGCATCGCGTGCGGGGCGACAGCATCACGTCGTTCACCGCGCAGGACGGCCTCTTCGACGATACCATCATGGCCGTGTTGGAAGACCGTCGGGGCAAGCTATGGATGAGCACCAACCGCGGCCTGTTTACCGTCCCTAAAGCACAGCTGGAGGCCCTCGCCGCAGGGCGCCGGGACCGGCTCGATCCGGTCGTGTATGGAAAGAGCGACGGGCTGCGGAGCGTCGAGTTTAACGGCGGGGTGCAGCCGGCCGCCTGGCGCGATCGGAGGGGCCATCTCTGGTTTCCCTCCACGCAGGGCGTGGTGCAGGTCGATCCCAACGACCTGCGGCGCAACACCATGCCTCCGCCCATCGTCATCGAAGAGCTGCGGGCCGAAGGCACATCCCTTCCGCTGACGGGCGCGATTGAGCTCGCGCCCGGGCAGGACAAGGTCGAGTTCTCGTACGCCGGCCTCAGCTTCCACGCACCGGAGGAGGTTCGGTACCGCTACCGCCTCTCCGGGGTGGACGAGGACTGGGTGGACGCCGGAAGCCGCCGAACGGCCTTTTACACGAATCTGGAGCCGGGCACCTACACCTTCGAGGTCATGGCGCGCAACAGCGATGGCGTGTGGAGCGCCGCGCCAGCCGCCGTTCAGTTCACCCATCAGCCCTTCTTTTACCAGACCACCTGGTTTTTCGTGCTCTGCGGCCTGTTCGTACTGGGCCTGGGGGCAGCCGGGTATCGCCTGCGGGTGCGCCACCTGAAGCGCCGCCAGGAGGTGCTGGAGCAGGAGGTGGCCGAGCGGACGCAGGAGCTGCGCCAGGAGAAGGAGCGCACCGAGGACGCCCTGCAGGAAGCCCACCGGCAGCGCAAGCAGGTGCAAGAGGCCAAGGAGGTCATCGAGGAGCAGGCCGACCAACTGCGGGAGATGGATCGCATCAAGACGCGCTTCTTCAATAACATCTCCCACGAGTTCCGCACGCCCCTGACGCTGAACATCGGGCCGCTCGAAAACGCGCTGACGGGCATGTACGGTCCCGTGCAGGGCAAGCTGCGCCGCCATCTCGAAATGGTGCTCCGCAACTCGCGCCGCCTGCTCCGGCTGATCAACCAGCTGCTCGACCTGTCCAAGATCGACTCTGATGGGATGGAGCTGTCGCGGCGGCGGGGCAACCTGGCCCAGCTGCTCGAAGGCGTCGTCCTGTCGTTCTCGTACTTCTCCGCGGAGAAAGACATCGACATGCGATGCGAGGCGGACCGCTCGACGATGATGCATGTCTACGACGCCGATGCCCTCGAAAAAGTCTTCTTCAATCTGATTTCCAACGCGGTCAAGTTCACGCCCGAGGGCGGGGCGGTGACGGCGTCCATCACGCGCCGCGAGGCGGCCGGACCCGACGGCACGGCGGCGTATGAAGTGACGATCCGGGACACAGGGCCGGGCATTCCAGAGGACGAGCTCCCCTACATCTTCGACCGGTTCCGGCAAGTCGATGGCACGGTGTCGCAGATGCAGGAAGGCACGGGCATCGGCCTGTCGCTCGTGCAGGAGCTCGTGGAGCTGCACGACGGATCGATTCGCATCGAGAGCGAAGAAGGCGTGGGCACCACGTTCATCATTACCCTGCCCGTGGTCGACGATGGGTTCGATACCGCGCAGGGTGATAGCGACGGCGCGTCGGAGGGCGAGGCGGCCCGCGATCCGGTGTCGCACGGCCCGATGGTGGAGATGGCCGTGTTCGACGACAACGAGGCGTTCAACGACGAGGCGTTCGACGACGAGCCCGTCGATGGGGCCCGCTCCGACGGGGCGCACATGGACGCCCGCGTCATCGATGTGCGCCCCGGGGAGGAGGCCCCCACGCTGCTCGTCGTGGACGACAATGCCGACATCCGGACGTATGTCCGGGACTGCCTCGACGATCAGTATCACGTGCTGCTGGCCCGCGACGGCCACGAGGCGCTCGCAACGATGCAGGCAGAGCAACCCGACCTCGTCGTCAGCGACGTGATGATGCCGGGGCTAGACGGCTACGCGCTGTGCGAGCGAGTACGGGCAGACGCCGCCCTGCAGCATACGCCCATCATTCTCCTCACGGCGAAAGCCTCCCTGGACCACAAGCTCGAAGGGCTCTCCGCGGGGGCTGATGACTACCTCCACAAGCCGTTCGATGCCCGAGAGCTGCGGGTGCGCGTGCGCAACCTGCTCGACCTCCGGGCCCAGCAGCGGGAGTTGCAGGCGGTCAACCAAGAGCTGCAGGCAATCAACCAGGAGCTCAAGGAAGCCGACGAGCTGAAGACCGAGTTCCTCCGGCTCGCGGCCCACGACATGAAGAACCCGCTCAACGGCATCCGCGAGTTTGCCAAGATCCTGTCCGAGGAGCTGGAGGACGAAGGAATGGGCACCGAGATCAGCGAGATGATCTACACCTCGGCCGACGAGATGCTGCAGATGGTGACGCGCCTCCTGGAGTCCGCCGCGCTCGAAGACCAGGACTTCACCCTCGACCGCGAGGCCGTCGACGTCCAGCGGTTGGCACAGGCGGTCGTGGAGCAGAACCGCCGTCAGGCCGAGCGGAAAGACCAGCGGATTGCCCTCGACCTGCCGGTGGGTGAGGCCTGCACGGTCGAGGCCGATCCAACGTGGATCCAGGAGGCGATGGACAACCTGGTAAGCAACGCGGTCAAATACTCCCCGCACGGCAAGCCCATCCGGGTAGCAGTCACGACGTCCGAGGTCGAGATCCGCTTTGCGGTGGAGGACGAAGGGCCCGGGCTCACCGAGGAAGACAAAGAAAAGCTCTTCGGCAAGTTCGAGCGCCTGTCCGCGGCCCCCACGGGCGATGAATCCTCGACCGGGCTTGGACTCTCTATCGTGAAGCAAATCATCGAAAAGCACGACGGCCGCGTGTGGGCGGAGAGCACGCACGGCGAAGGCAGCACCTTTTTCATTGCCCTGCCGCGCTCCCCGGCGGACGTGCAGCGCGGATAGCCACGACCCCCTTTCTTCTTGGTCGAGCATTTCATGAGCGTATGGTTCAAACATATCATCTGGATGGGCTGTCTGGCCGGTCTGGTCGGATGGGAGGCAGCGCATGCGCAGGACGAGCCGGTCCCGCTCGCGCTGACGCCCAAGAAGGCCATCACGCAGTATGTCCATCGCGTGTGGACGCAGGCGGACGGGCTGCCGCAAAACGCGATTGGCGCTGTGACGCAGACGCACGAGGGGTACCTCTGGGTGGGCACGCAAGAAGGGCTTGCCCGCTTCGACGGGGCCCGGTTTACCGCCTATGATGCCCGGAACACCGACGTCCTGACGGCGCCCATCATTGCCCGCGTGCTCTATGAAGATCGGGAGCAGCAGCTCTGGGTAGGCACCGAGGAGCACGGCCTGTACCGCTATGCGAACGGCGCCTTTACCCGGCATGCCGAGGCGGAGGGGCTCACCGGCCAACGGATTACTCGATCCTTCAGGACCGCCGCGGCCGCCTGTGGGTGGGGACCCAGGATCGCGGACTCTTCGTGCGCTCCGACAGCACCTTCCGCCCACACCCTGTGAGCGACTCGCTGGGCATCTCGGTTGTCAGTGCCCTACACGAAGCGCGCGACGGTACCCTCTGGGTAGGGACCGACCGCGGGGCCTTCGTGATGCGGCCAGACGCCCCCGCCCCGCGTCTTCGCCGCCTCGATGACGCACTGCCCGACTCCTTCGTCACCGCCCTGCACGAAGATCCCAACGGACGCATGTGGATTGGGACGCGGGCCGGGTTGGCGCGGCAGACCGAAGACGCGGGGCCTCTCATAGAAGTAGGGGGCGGGTTGGGGCGTAGCATGATTTTATCGCTCACCTCGGATCGATCCGGGGTCGTCTGGGCGGGGACCGATTACAACGGGTTGTTTCGCTATGCGAACGGACGCGTCGAGCGGTTTGCACAGGCGCACGGCCTTTCGCACAACCGCGTCACCGCGTTGCACGTGGATCGCGAGGGCAGCCTGTGGGTCGGCACCGAGGCCGGCGGTTTGAACCAGTTGTATAATGGAAAATTCACGGCCTACGGCACGCACGAGGGGCTGTCGAGCGATCGTGCCCTGGCTGTGTACGAAGCGAGCGATCACAGCCTGTGGGTAGGCACCGATGGGGACGGCGTCAACCGGTTGCATGAGGGCGAGGTCACGTCGTACACGCGTGCAGATGGGCTCTCCGGGGCCGTAGTCACAAGCCTGGGCGAAGATGCTCAGGGCGCGGTTTGGGTGGGCACGTATGGCGGTGGACTGAACCGGTTTCGCGATGGCGCCTTCACCGCTCGTACCACGGCCAGCGGGCTGCCCAGCGACAATGTCTTTGCCCTGCAAGGGCGCCGGGCCGGCGGGTTGTGGGTCGGAACCGACGCAGGCCTGGCCCTCGTCCGCGACGCCCGCATCCGCACCTTCACGGCGCGCGAGGGGTTGCCGAGTAACTCGATTTCAGCGCTGCATGAGGATCGGCACGGGACCCTGTGGGTGGGCACCTACGATGCGGGCCTGGGCCGGTCCGATGGGCAGCGGTTCGTGTCCGTCGCTGGGGAGGCCCGCCTCGGCTCGAACCGCGTCCTGGCGCTCCATGAGGATGCGGACGGCGTGCTGTGGGTTGGAACGTACGGCGGTGGGCTGGTCCGCATGGACGGCGACGACCTCACGCGCTACACGACCGCACACGGCCTCCCCGACGACCGCATCTACCAGATTCTGGAAGATCGCCGTCGCCACCTGTGGGTGAGTAGCAACCGGGGAGTGGTCCGCCTCAGCAAGGACGAACTCCATGCCGTGGCCCACGGCGACGCGTCCGCAGTACACCCCACGTTGTTTCCGAGCGGCCGGGGCGCGTTGGGAGAGGTCAGCGGTGGGGTGCACCCGGCCGGATGGGCCGGCCACGACGGCCGACTCTGGTTCCCGACCAACCGCGGCGTCGTTGCCCTCGACCCGGAGCACATGCCCGTGAATGCGGTGCCGCCGCATCCCCTCATCGAGCAGGTGCGGATTGATGACGAACGCGTGGCTGCCGGACCGCGCATCACCGTCGCGCCGGGGACCGAGAGCGTGCAGTTCCAGTTTACGGCGCCGTCCTTTGTCGCGCCGGAGCAGGTGCAGTTCCGGTACCAGCTCGACGGGTTTAACAAGGAGTGGCACACGGCCTCATCGCGGCGCACGGCCACGTACACCAACCTGGACCCGGGCACGTACACCTTCCGCGTGCAGGCCGCCAACAGCGATAGCGTATGGAGCCCGTCCGAGGCAGCCGTCACCATCGACCAGGAACCGCATTTTTACCAGACCGATTGGTTCTATCTGCTGGGGCTGGTCCTGTTGGGCGGGGGCCTTTATGGGGGATATCGCGTGCGGCTTCGCCACCTCAAGCGGCGCGAGCAGCGGCTGGAGGCGATCGTGCAGCGTCGGACGGAGGACCTGCGGGCCGAGAAGGAAAAGACTGAACGCGCCTTGACGGCCACCGAGCAGGCGCGCCAGGAAACGGAGCAGGCGAAGGCCGTGATCGAAGCGCAGGCCGATCAGCTTCAGGAACTGGATGCGGTCAAGACGCAGTTCTTCAACAACCTCTCGCACGAGCTCCGCACGCCGCTGACGCTGACCGTTGGCCCGCTCGAAAACGTGCTCACCGGTAGCCCCGATGCGGTCTCGGACGCCGTGCGCGAGCCGCTCCAGGTGGCCCTCCGCAACGCACGCCGCCTGCTGCGCCTCGTCAACCAGATCCTCGACTTCTCGAAGCTGGACTCGGGCAAAATGACGCTGCACGCCGTGCAGCGCAATCTCGTGTCGTTCGTCGAAGGGGTGGTGTTCTCGTTCAGCGCCTTTGCGCAGGAGCGAGCTATCAACCTGCACTTCGACAGCGCTTTCGAGACGGCCGAGGTGTACTACGACCCCGAGAAGCTGGAGCGCGTGCTGTTCAACCTGCTCTCCAACGCCATCAAGTTTACGCCCGCCGCCGGCCGGATCGCCGTCGCGGTCGCGCCGCGCACGGACGATCGCGGCGACGGCTGGGTGGACATCCACGTGCAGGATTCGGGGCCGGGCATCCCCGAGGCGGATCAGTCCAGCATCTTCAACCGCTTCCGGCAGGTGAATGGTGCCAACTCGGCCGTGCAGGAAGGAACGGGCATCGGCTTGTCGCTCGCCAAAGAACTGGTCGAGTTGCACGGCGGCCGCATCCGCGTGGAAAGTGCAGTAGGAGAAGGAACCACCTTCGTCGTGTCGCTGCGACGTGGGCGGGAGCATCTGGCGGAGGATGAGGTCGCCCCCGATGTACACGGCGACAGCGTGCCCTCGGGGCGCCGGTTTGTCGAGATGGTGGCCGCCGATGCGAGCCCCTGGGCGACGCCCGCCCCGGCGTCCGCCTCGGAGGACGTGGAGGAGGGGGCGCCGGTAATCCTCGTCGTCGATGATAACGCCGACCTGCGCGACTACGTCCGGCGCTGCCTGGAGCCCACATACCGAATCGTGGAGGCGCGCGACGGCGCCGTCGGCCTGGAGCGGGCCCGAGCCGTCGACCCCGACCTCATCCTGAGCGATGTGATGATGCCCGGCATGGATGGGCATGCCCTGTGCCAGGCCGTGAAAGACGATCCGGCCCTGCGCCACATTCCGGTCATCATGCTCACAGCCAAAACCTCCACCGATACGAAGTTGGAGAGCCTGCAGCAGGGCGCCGATGAGTACGTCGCGAAACCGTTCAATGCCGAGGAGCTCCGTGCGCGCATCCGGAACCTCCTTGCGCTGCGGGCCCACGAGCGGGCCTTGAAAGCGATGAATCAGGAGCTGGAGGCCAAGGTGGAGGCGCAGGTCCAGGCCAGGATGGATGAGCGGGCGGCTTACGAAGCACAATTGCGCGCGGAAAAGGAGCGCGCCGAGACGGCCGCCAAGATGAAGTCGGCCATCCTGAACAACATGAGCCACGAGCTCCGCACCCCTATGGCGAGCATCCTGGGCTACGCGCAGCTGTTGGCCGACGAGACGCCGCCGCACAACGAGGAGTTCGCGCAGTACATTATTCAGAGCGGCGAGCGGCTGATGAACACGCTGAATGATGTGTTGGAGCTTTCCAGGCTGGAGGCCAAGGTGGCCGGATCCACATCGACGGAGGTGAACGTGGGCACCGTGGTGAAAGAAGTGCTGGATGAGTATGCACCGCGGGCCACGCGCAAGGGCCTGGACCTGGAGCGGGTGATCCCGGAGGAGGCGCTGCACGTCCCGCTCGATGCGAAGGCACTGGCACGCGTGGTGGGCATTGTGGTCGACAACGCGATCAAGTTCACGTCCGAGGGGCACGTTAGGGTAGAGGTGGCCCGTATCGATCACGGCGTGGCCGTGCGGGTGGAAGACACCGGCATCGGGATTGCGGAGGACTTTCGGCCGGAGCTGTTCGAGCCGTTCCATCAGGAGCGTATGGAGAACGACCGGGAGTACGGCGGCGAAGGGCTGGGCCTGAGCATTGCGAAGCGCCTCGTGGACTCGGTCGGCGGAACGATCCAGGTCGAGAGCACGAAGGGCGTCGGCACGCGTTTTTCCATCCGTTTCCCGGTGGCGGAGGGCGAGGGAGCGCCGAGTTAGCGCGCCCCCGCGAAATTACCAGCCGACGCGGAGCACGAGGCTGGGAAGGCGGGGGTAGAGCCGGCGCGGGGCCCTGACCCACTGGCCGTCGGCGCGGACGAGGCGCCAATCGGCCACGTTCGGGCGGTCCGTGATGTTGAGCACCTCCAGCCGGGCCTGCACGGCTACGGGGCCGACGTCGCGAGCATAGGCCAGGCTGGCATCGAACTGATAGCGCGGCGGCAGCCGATGGGCGCCCGGCCGTCCGAGGTCGAAGGGCGGCTGGACCCGCGTGTCGGCATCGTGCCCAAAGTAGTCGTAGTAAACCCGGCGGAAGCCCCAGCTTCGTTGCCAGGCGCTGCGACCGCGGAGGCTGACCGTCCAGCGAGGCGTCGGCGTCCAGTCGATACCGAGCACGGCGCGATGCGGGACGGTGCCGGGCGCCGGATGGGGGCGGCCGGCGAAGAGGATGGGACTGCGGCGGACCGTGCGGTTGTAGGCATACAGCGCACGGAGGCGAACGTGTGCCCCGTCCCACGTGGCCGACAGGCTGCCGCCGAGGGCGTGGCCCCGCGTATGTGCCAGAAATTGATCCTGCGCGGCGAGGCGCCCGGTTTGGGCGTCGGCACCGAACGAGGCGTAGCGCAGCGTGAGGTGGTGCGGTTGGTGTTTGTAGAAGCCGTCCGCCCGCAGGCGCCAGCGGTGACCGGGCTGGAGCAGGATCTCGTGGGTGAGGTGGTAGGCGCGCGGCGGAGCGACGGACGCGTCGAGGGGCAACCAGACCCGGGCGCTGGGCAGCAGCGCGCCCGCGTTGAGCACGCTGGCATCGGTCTGGTAGGTGAATTGGCGATATAGCCCCGCGGCGGTTCGCATCGACCACGCGCTCGGGCCGTCGTAGCGCAGGGCGAGCCGCGGCTCGGCGTAGACGATGCCACGATCGAGCGGGTACGTAAGCCGGACGCCCAGGTCCGCCTGCCAGTGCGCGCCCAGATCAACGCGGTCGCGGGCGAAGGTGGCGAGGCGCCCGTCTGAGGTGGCATGGCGGATGCGAGGGGCCCCGGCGAAGGCCGAGCCCACGTCGAGCACATTGTCTTGGGCCACGCCACTGAACCGTTCCGAGGAAGCCAGCCGAACGCCATGCAGCGCAAAGGTGCTTTCGGTCCACGTCAGTTCGGCGCCAGCCAGAAGTTGGTGTGCGCCCTGCGCATGGTCGACCGAGCCGTCCAGGCTGATCGTGCGGATGCGGTTGCCATCACGCAGCGGCAGGCGCGTCTCGCCAACGAAGCGCGGCGGATCGGGGGCGGTGCGGACGCGCAGGCTGTCGATCACCGAATAGTCATGGTCGAAGCGGTAGCGGCTGCCCCGCAGTTGGGCGCGCACCAGCGTGTGGCTGCCGAGGATGGCGTCGTAGCGCACCTGGCCCAGCAGGTTATTCCAGCGGTAGTCGTCGTCCGTCGTCACCGGGGAGGAGGCTTCGGACGAAGACGTAAGGGCGGAAGGCGAGGACCACGCGCTGCCTTCGAGCGCACGCGTGCCGCGGTACACAGAGGCGTGGAGCGTGCGCAGGGGGCTCAGCCGGATGCGGGCGGCGGCGTGTGCGTCCGTGTAGTGCGGTCCGGGGGAGGAGGGTGCCGTCGCCGCCCGGGTGGCCTCACTGACCGCCTGTGCATCGGGCGATGCGGTGGACGCGGCCAGCAGGAACGGGTCGAGGCCGCTCCACCGGGCGAGCGTCGTGCGCAGCCGGGGCGGCTCGTACAGGGCGCCGAGGCCTACGCGGCCCGCCGTCATCACCGACACGCTTTCGGTGCCCGGCACGGAGGGGGTCAGCTGCAGGCGTCCATTGACGCTGAGCGGGTCGACCTGCAGGTCCGCGTGATCGTCGTCAGCGAGGGCGTGCTGGGCGTGAATGACGCCGGCCAACTGGCTGCCGTCCGCCGCGCCAAAGCCGGCCTTGTCCACCGTGATGCGGTCGATGGCGAACGCGCTGAACGGGCCGATGAGGCCAACCAGCGTGCGCGGCAGGTATACGGGCACCCCGTCCAGGCGCAGCTGGTGGTCTCCCGGGCGGCCTCCCTGCACGCGTACGTCTGCGGTGAGGTCGTGGACGCGCACGCCGTGCAGCGTGTTGAGCTGTTGGAGCGGGCGCCGCGCGCCGGCCGCCCATCCGACGGGCGGCGTATCGGCGTCGAGGCGGCCGCGCCCTCGTGACGCCTCGGCACGGCGCCGCTGGAGGCCGTCAATCACCACAGGCGCAACGGCCACGGGCTCGGGCTGCAGCGACGCCGCGGTGCGGGTACGGGTACGAGGGGCCACACGGAGCGTATCGCGCCAGGTGCGGTAGCCGACGTGGGAGATGTGCACGATGTAGTCCCCCGGCAGGAGCGGCGGAAAGGCGAAGCGCCCCGCGGGGCCGGTGACGGTGCCCGCGCCGGCGTCAGCGAGCTGGACGTGGGCATCGGCGATGGGTGCGCCCGTCGTCCGGTCTGCTACGCGGCCGGTTAGGTATCCGCGCGCCGGCGCGACCTCCGCAGGGGCCGTCAACACGTACGTGCCCGACGAAAGGCGGTAAAAGTCCAGGCCGCTTTCGTCCAGAATGCACTGCAGCGCGGCCTCGGCCGATGCGTCGCGCGCCACACAGTACGCACGATGGCCCTGGGCAAGATGCGGCGCATAGGCGACGGCCAGGTCGGTCGTCTGGGAGAAGGTTTCCAGTGCCTGATCGAGCGGCACCCCGCGGAGCACAAACGTGTACGGGTTTTGCTGTGCATGGCTCGCCGTGGGGGCGGCCCATCCCATGAGCAAGGCAGCCAGAAGCGTGCACAGCCAAACCTTCCGCGCAGGCCCGGATGGGAGCTTCCAGCGAGGCACGGATGGGGAAGAACGGTGGAACGGTGCGGAGTGCATAACAGGTCGCCGCGTGATCGGCACGGGCAGCGTCTCAGTCCGTGGCGAGGGTATCAATGGGCGTAACGCCGCGGACCGCGTAGGTGACGTCTTCGGTAGCCATGGCCTGCAGCGGGTCCACGAACAGGTGCTCGGGATAGCCCCTTTGTGCATCGTACGTTACTGCGACGGAGTCAATGGTGGTCCGTTCAGCGGCCCGAATGAGGTCGAACAACTGCTCGATGGATCGGGCCATCTCCCGGTCGAAGGCATAGTTGGTTTCCTGGATGGGCGTCCCATTGGCGCGCACGTCGTCGAGGGCCGCCACCGTGTCGCCGCGCACGGTCACCCGGGCCGATACGTGGGTGGGACTGCAGAAGCAGGCGCGCTCGAACCGAAAGCGGTAGGCTGTGAATTCGTTCGCGGACCACCGGCTCCAGGCCGCATCTAGCGTGGTGGGCCCAGCCGGCGAAGAGGGCGCGGCCGGCGAAGAGGGCGCGGCATCGGTCAGCGCGTCGCAGGCGGGTACGGTCCCACCGGCGAGGAGAAAGACGAGAAGAAGCCGAGGGAGAAGCACTACGGTCGGGTGAGCAGAGGGAGGGGACGGCACGTCGAGGCTCAGAGGCGGTTTACTTTGCCGATGAAGAGGATCGTGCCGGAGTGCCGCTCCCGGATGACGAGTGCGAACGGCCGGTCGACATGCACCGGCGTGGCACCGCCGCCCACGCTTGTTAATTGCACGCCTACGGACGTGACGGCGGCGGCCTCGGTGCCTTCCTCGTTCACCTCCACGAACGTCTTGTGCTTCACCCGGCTGATGCAGAGGTCCGCGTTCGGGTGGATGCCTGTGAAGTCGGCCTCGTCGCAGTCGAAGGCGACGCCCATGCCGAGCGCGGTCAGGACGTCGTTCAGCTTCTTTTTGTATTCCAGCGTGAAGCGCGGCAGGCGGAGATTGACGGCGCGGGGCGCCAGGCGCTCCGTCCACGCGTTCCACTGCTCCGCGTCGATGTCGGCGACCACATCGTCCACGTCGTGGCCGGCTTTGGGAAGCAGCACCGTCATGCTATAGAGGCTGTCGCCGTACGGCAGGTCCACGGCCTGCAGGGTCTCCGTCTCGACGTATGGCAGGTCGGTCGTCTGGCGCATCATGGGCACTTGCGTGGTCGAGCCGTCGTGCTGCGTGAAGGGCTCGTCGCGCGTCT
Source organism: Bacteroidota bacterium (assembly GCA_009908415.1). Lineage (GTDB taxonomy): Bacteria > Bacteroidota > Rhodothermia > Rhodothermales > Salinibacteraceae > JAAAPH01. The sequence goes on along the minus strand of JAAAPH010000506.1, from coordinate 514 downwards.
TGGATTTCTCGAATTCGTACGTCCACGTGCCTTTGAAATAGAGCGCGTTGATGAGAAACAGGACCTCCAGCGGGTCGATGCGGTCGAGGATCGTGTCGATCTTGCCCCGGGTCTTGTCCGCCACCCAGCCGTTGATCACGTCGGGTGCATCCGAGCGGCTGAAGTCCAGTCCGCGCACGGCGGCGTCGAAATGCTCCTGGTTCGTCTGGATGAAGGCAGGCTCGACGGCGAACCCGTCGCGGTACCAGATTGAGTTGGCGAGCTCGAACGTCACGTTGGGGTCGAGCTCGCGCAGCAGCCGGATGAGGCGCTCGTAGGCGTCGTTGATTTCCGCAGGAGAGAGGCCGGAGAGCGCGAGCGTTTCCTCCATCGCGGCGCGCGTGTCCCCGTTGGCGCCGTTCAGCGTCATGCCGAGGGCCATCGACACGCTGAGCGGCGAGATAAACGTGTTGGCATCGGGCTCCCCGGCGCTGATCGCTCGGAAGAGCTCCAGCCCAAACTGATTGTCGGCTTG
>JAAAPH010000519.1 GCA_009908415.1 Bacteroidota bacterium | reverse complement strand
CGGAACCTTGGCACCACGGCGATCAATGCGGGCGGTTTGGCGATCGGCATCGCCGCCTGCTTTCTGATCGCGCTCTACGTCCGCCACGAGCTCTCGTACGACGACTTCCACGCGAAGGCCGACCGCATCTACCGCGTGGTGCAGAACGAGCGGCGCAGCCACCAGACGGAAGCAAGTCTGCATCATGCGGCCCCGCTGGCTCCAGCACTGCGCCGCGAATTTCCGGGCGTTGTCGAGGCCGTACGCACAGCGAGCGGTGGCTGCAAGACTTCGCCTACCGCGTCGACGTGAGCCCGTGGCTCTTTGCGGCGCGCAGCGCCGTGGCCGTGCTCATCGCGCTCGCGACGATCAGCTACCAGGCGATCCGGGCGGCCCGCACCGACCCGGCCGACGCGCTGCGGTACGAGTGAAGCGCGGTGCGCTGGCCTGGAGCGAGGCAATCAACGGCACCGCACCTACGTACTGACGGCGTTGGGTTGGAGGGTTAGAGGTTTGCACATTGGAAGGTTGAGCGGTTGCAGGGTACGCTTTTCAAGCTCCCAACCTGAAACCTTCAACCCCGAAACCTTACAACCTGTCCCCAACGCTCACATCACGAGCACGCTGTGCACCCGCGCGCCCTGCACGGTGACTTCTGTGGTGAGCGGCTTCTTGAACTGCACCTCGCCGGAGGCCGGGACCTCGCCATTAACGGTCACGCTCATCGTCTCAACGCGCACGTTGTTGGCATCGAACAGGGACACCTTGATCTGCGCGCCCCCAATCTTCTTCGCGCCCGTGTTCTGGAGCGTGCCCATCACCTGCCGCTCCCCGCCGGGCGTCTCGACGAGCCGGAAGTTGGCTACCTGGACGGCCTGGTTGCCGGAGGACGCGCCGTCGGTCGATGAGGAATCACCACACGCCGTGAACACGACAGTACACACAAGCACAACGAGGAGGCTGAGGATCCGGGTCATGAAGCTGGGGTGCTGTGAGAAGATCGAATGCCGGAATTAGCTGAGATCGTCAAGGTTGGCGCGGAGGCGCTCCAACTCGGCCGTCGCGTCGCGCTTCTTCTGGCGCTCGCGCTCGACCACCTCGTCGGGCGCCTTTTCCACGAACTGTTTGTTCTGCAGCTTGCGCTCCACGCCCTGCAAAAAGTCTTCCTTCTGTTCGATCTCCTTGCGCAGGCGCTGGCGCTCCTGGTCGAGGTCGATCATGCCTTCGAGCGGGACGTGCACCTCGCTCCGCCCCACCACGACCGATGCGGAGGCTTTCGGCTTCGCCTGGTCGGGACCGGCAGTTAGTCCGGTCACGCCGGCGAGCTGCTCGAAGTAGCGGCGGTGCGCGTCGATGGCATCCCTGAGCCCATCGGCGGCGCGCGGGAGGCGGATCGTGGCGTCGATCTCTTTGTTGAGCGCCACGCCGTAGTCGCTCTTGATGCTGCGAATGCCGGCGATCATCTCCTGGATCGTGTCGAACGTATCGGCGGCGGTGGGGTCCATCGCATCGGTCGAGGCCGTGGGCCAGTCGGATACGATGCAGGCCGCGCCCTCCTCGCGCGGGCGCAGCTTCCACCACAGCTCTTCGGTGATGAAGGGCATGAACGGATGCAGCAGCTGCACGAGCGTCTCGTAGATCTCAACGGCCAGCGCGATGGTCTCGTCCTCCATCGCCTCGCCGTACGGCGGCTTGATGAGCTCCAGGTACCAGTCGCAATAGTCCTTCCAGAAGACGTCGTAGATCTTGTTGATCGCCTCGTTGAGGCGGTACCGGCTCAGATCGTCTTCGATGGCCTCGATGGTCGCGTTCAGCCGGTGCAGCATCCACTGCTCCACGAGCTCCAGCTCGTCGAACGAGCGCTGGCGCTGGTAATTTTTCCCCGGCTCCATGAACTGGCCGAAGACGTTGAAGGCGTTCCAGATCTTGTTGGCGAAGTTGCGCCCCATCTCGAACTTGGAGGGGGCGAGCTTGATGTCCTGCCCCTGCGCACACAGCAGCGTCAGCGTGAAGCGGGTGGCGTCGGCACCGTACTGGTCGACCATCTCCAGCGGGTCGATGCCGTTGCCGAGGCTCTTGGACATCCACCGGCCCTGCTCGTCCTTCACCATGCCGGTGATGAAGATGTCCTCGTACGGCTTCTCGTCCATGCAGTAGTAGCCCGCCATGATCATGCGGGCAATCCAGAAAAACAGGATGTCGTAGCCCGAGACGAGCACGTTCGTCGGATAAAAATAGTCGAGCTCCTCGGTCTCCTCGGGCCAGCCGAGCGTGGCGAACGGCCAGAGCCACGACGAGAACCACGTGTCGAGCACGTCGGTCTCCTGCACCATGCCGTCCTCGGGCTGATCGATGGATACGACGTAGCCCTTCGACTCGTCGATGTCGCCGTTTTCGTCTGTGTAGTACCAGACGGGGATCCGGTGGCCCCACCAAAGCTGGCGGCTGATGCACCAATCGCGGATGTTTTCCATCCAGCGGAAGTACTCGTTCGCCCAGCGCTCCGGGTAGAACTGGATGTCGCCCTCGCGCACGGCCTCGATAGCCGGCTCGGCCAGCGGCTCCATCTTCACGAACCACTGCCGCGAGATGAGCGGCTCGATCACGGCGCCCGACCGGCTGGAGATGGGCACCTTGTTCTCGTAGTCTTCGACCTTTTCGAGCAGGCCCTCGGCCTCCAGATCCTCGACGATCTGCTCGCGGGCCGCGAAGCGGTCGAGCCCCTCGTACGGCCCGCCGTTCTCGTTGATGGTGCCGTCCGGGTTCATGATGTTGACGGTCTCCAGATCGTGCTTCTTGCCAATCTGGAAGTCGTTCTCGTCATGGGCCGGCGTGACCTTGAGCGCCCCCGTGCCAAACGCGCTCTCGATGTAGTCGTCGGCGATGATCGGGATCTCGCGACCGAGGAGCGGCAGCACGGCCGTCTCGCCCACGAGGTGCTGGTAGCGCGCGTCATCCGGGTTGACGGCGATGGCCGTGTCGCCGAGCATCGTCTCCGGCCGCGTCGTCGCGATGGTGACATACTGCGGCGGTCCTGCGCTATCATCGCCCGCTCGCTGGGGCGTATCGCGATACGCCCTTACGTCATCTTCGGTCGCTGCGCTATCCTTCAGCGGGTAGCGGATGTACCAGAGGTGGCCCTTCCGCTCGACGTTGTCCACCTCCTCGTCGGAGAGGGCGGTGCGGTTTTCGGGGTCCCAGTTGACGAGGTAGTTGCCGCGGTAGATCAGCCCGTCCTCGTAGAGCTGGACGAAGACCTCCTGCACGGCCCGCGTGAAGCCCTCATCCATCGTGAAGCGCTGACGGCTCCAGTCGCACGAGTCGCCCAGCTTGCGCTTCTGCTCCAGGATGATGCCGCCGTACTCCTCCTTCCAGTCCCACACGCGCTCGACGAACGGCTCGCGGCCGAGGTCGTGGCGCGTCTTGCCTTCCGCGTCCCGGAGCTTCCGCTCCACCACGTTTTGCGTGGCGATGCCGGCGTGATCGAGCCCCGGCATCCAGAGCACCTCATCACCCTGCATGCGCCGGATGCGCGTGATGGCGTCCTGAATGGTGTCCTGCAGGGCATGCCCGATGTGCAGCTCGCCGGTCACGTTCGGCGGCGGCATCATGATCGTGTGCGGCGTGGCCTCGGGGTTGACCTCGGCGCGAAAGAAGCCCTGGTCCTCCCAGTAGGCGTACCACTTGTCTTCGATCGCGCTGGGCTCGTAGGCCGTAGCGGTCGTGGACTGCGAAGTAGGCGTCGGTGCCGATTCGGGCATGGGGCGCTCTGCGTTGCTGTCGGGAAACGTCATTTCAGATCGCGGGCGGAACGAACCAAAACCCGAGGGCTCCGATGGGTGTTCCACCCGCGACTGGTCACAACGTAGCATGCACGTGCCGCCGATATGGCGCCGAACTGTTATTTTCTCCGAATTTGATAATGCCCGGCTCGCGCTCCACTGTCACGGCCGACAGCCCCCTTGACCGGCCATGCGCACACCCGCCACTCGGAGAAAGGAACCGGCCACGACGCCCTCAACGCCCATCCGCATTACCCAACCCATCCCGAGGCCGGAGCATCTGCGCCGCCATGCAGGCACGGTTTCACTACACCACGACGTACACCACGAAGAGCCGGCGCTTCAGGCAAATGCACACGCAATCCGCGCATACACGGCGTAGGCGATTGCGCTCTGTCCTCTCCCCGGCCGCGCGGAACCGTCAATTCCCGTTATCCATTCCGGCATTGACGGTGTTGGGTCCACTCCCGTTTGATTGTCCTCTACCCCTATCAATGATCCTGTCAACGATTTAACCCTACGCCCCCATGGGACGACTGGATGATAAGATTGCAATTATTACCGGAGCGGCTGGCGGAATCGGCCGGGCTGCGGCACACCGGTTCCTCGAGGAGGGCGCCCGCGTGCTGATGGTCGACCTCGACCGGGACGCCCTTGAGGATGCGGCCGACGCGATGGACGGCGGCGACGACGTGGCGATCGCAGCGGCTGATGTCTCCGACCCGGATGCCGTCCGGCGCTATGTGGCGGCCTGTATGGACGCCTTCGGCGGGATCGATGTGCTGTTCGCGAACGCCGGGATCGAAGGCACGTTCAGCCCCCTCACCGAACTGAGCTACGAAGACTTCGACCGCGTCCAGCGCGTCAATCTCCACGGTGCCTGGCTGGCGCTCAAGCACACGGCGCCCAAGATGATCGAGCGCGGCGGCGGCAGCATCATCATCACCTCGTCGGTGGCCGGGATGGTTGGCTCGGCGGGCCTGGGGGCGTACGTGGCTAGCAAGCACGCGGTCGTGGGGCTCGCGCAAACGGCCGCGCAAGAACTCGCCGAGCACAACATCCGCGTGAACACCATCAACCCGGGACCGATTGCCAACCGCATGATGGACTCCATCGAGGAACAGGCCAACCCGGACGCCCCCCAGAGCGTGCAGGATCAGTACCTGCAGATGGTCCCCATGCAGCGCTATGGGCACAATGAGGAAGTAGCGGACATGGCGCTATTCCTCGCAAGTGACGAAAGCAGCTACTCCACCGGCAGTCTCTTTGTGGTCGACGGCGGCCTCACCTCCATGTAGCCGCTCCAGACTCTCCCCCCGGAACGCTGCCCCCGGAACGCTACTCGCAGGCCCCGCGACCGGGCGTTCGACGCGGTTATGCCGCCACGGCGTCGAGGTCCTGCAGGATCGCGCGCCAGCCGTCCAGCTCCGGGATACCGGGTTTGCGCTTGCCGAAGAGGCGCACGATGATCCCACCCTCGGCGTCCAGCAGCTCCAGCGAGGTCACGATGCCGTCCTTCGTCGGCTTCTCAACGACCCACGCCTGGTCGATCATTTCTTCGTTGAGGTGGAGCTGGAAGCCGGGGTCGAGCACGTTGTACCACGGCGGCGTCGCCTTCAGCTTCTTCACCGGCCCGGTGTGGATCTGGATGCAGCCGGGACTGCCCACGAACACCATGATGGGCGTCTCCTGCTCGGCGGCCGCCTGCAGCGTACGGCGCAGGCTTTCCGCCGGCACGCGCCGCGTGAACCGCCCCTCGCCGAAGCGCAGCGCCTGCGTGCGGGACACGCCGTAGTCGCGCAAGAGCGGGAAGAAGTCGTGCGTATCCTTCAGGTCGGCCCACTCCTGGAGGAAGCCGTCTACGTCGATCTCGGCGTCGGGCGTCTCGTCGGCGTCCTCCTCGACCGGCTCAACGGGCTGCGCGATGGACTGGTCGTCGTGCCGGTACTTGTCGACGAGCGCGTCGTACGCGTCGATGGCGCTCTTGCGCGTGAGAAACACCTTATGCACCGCCGTGCCGTCCTGGTCGAAGAACTGGAGGCTGCGCCGGACGCCATCGCGCCCGCCGGACCACGGCGTTTCCACGGCGAAGCCGACGTGCCAGTGGTCCATGAACAGGCGCAGGTCGATGTCATCGTCCAGCACGAGGCCCATGTTGTGTGCCTCGGTGAACGACACGTTGTGGTAGACGCCCGTCTTTTCGTGCACGGCAGCGTCGTTGCGGGTGAGCGCCATCACGGGGCCCAGCGTTTCGAGCTCGCTGAGCAGCGCGCTCCAGCCGCCGTCGAGGCGCGTCACGTGCTCGCCGCATCCGGTCGCGACGAGCTCCGCCTCGCTCACGCCCATCCGACCCGCGGCGGTGCGGATGCGCACGGTCGGGTGCTCGTCTTGAAAGGCCTGCCAGCGGGTTTTGAGGTCCGTCGCGTCGAGGGTTTGAGTCGGCATGAGATCAGGAGAGGGTTGGTTAAAAGGTACGGAGGGTGGGTGTGGCGGGCGTCGCGTGCGCGCTTGCCTCGGCCACAATGAGGGGGCAGGATTGCGTGGGATGGTCGAGCACGCAGACGGGCCACCCAAACACGTCGTGGATGCACGTCGGCGTGAAGACGACCTCGGGCGCGCCCTGCGCGTGAACCCGCCCCTGCCGCATGACGACGACGTGGTCGGCGTACTGGGCGGCCAGGTTGAGGTCGTGCAGGATGGCCAACACGCCCACGCCGTCCGTGGCCAGGCCGCGGGCCGCCTGCAATACATTGTGCTGGTGCGCAAGATCGAGGCTGGCCGTGGGCTCGTCGAGCAGCAGGTAGCGGCTCCCGTCGGCAGGGGGCGACCAGATCTGGGCGAGGGCGCGGGCCAGGTGGACGCGCTGCTGCTCGCCGCCGGAGAGCGTGGGAAACGACCGCTCGGCGAAGGCCGCCATGTCCACCGCATCTAACGCGGCCTCGGCGATCTGCCAGTCGCGCTTCGTCTCGCCGCCGCCCTGCAGATGCGGCGTGCGCCCCATAAGCACAACTTCCAGCACCGAGAACGCGAAGTGCAACTGCGATTGCTGCGGCATCACAGCCCGCTGGCGCGCTTGCTGGCGCGGCGGGAGCGCCTCCAGCGCCCGATCGTCCATTCGCACCGTGCCCGCGGCCGGCGCGAGTTCGCCGCTGGCCACGCGCAAGAGCGTCGTCTTCCCCGCCCCGTTCGGCCCGATGATGGCGGTGAGCGCCCCCGGCCGAATCGCCGCCGAGGCGTCTTCGACGAGCGTCGCGTCGCCGATCTGAACCGTGATGTCGTGAAGTACAATCATAATCAGGGGCTATCCAGCGTCCGGGCGAAGGGTATCGTCCAGCATCGTCCCGAGTTCGAGCATGGCCGCCGCGCCATCGAGCAGCTCCTGCAGTTCGATGGCTTCGGCGCGCGTGAACCGAAACGTCAGCTTCTCGCCGTCCACCGACAGCAGGATCGGCCGCGCGCCGTCGATGCGGCTCTCCAGGGCATCCAGGTCGAGCCGCTTGACGATCTGCCGAAAGCGTTCGAAGAGGGCGGGCTCCTCGGCCAACGCGATGTTGCCGAAGACGACCTCCAGGCGGTCGCAGCACGCACAGCGCAGCACCTTGCCATTCGGCGTCTGGAAAATC